>WQVK01000013.1 GCA_009784025.1 Defluviitaleaceae bacterium | reverse complement strand
TTTTCCGCAAGGCGAGGAGCTGAAAGCCGCCGCGCACTAGCGGTGCGCAAGGTTTTTAGCGACGAAGGCTTGCGGAAAATTTACAAGTTCTATGTGAGTGTTTTTAGGTGGAGCGGCTATAACCCGAAAGAAATCGGGCGGCAGGTCTTACCGGGTTCGCGAAGCGAACCTTACGAAAAGCGGGTGGGTGTGGACGAAGCCCACGGTCTTACTCGTTCAAATAAGCTGCAAGCTTATCCCATTCTATTTTACAATGTTCATCCAGGGCAGCCTGGTATGATTTATTAAAGTACAGGCTTATGATGGGGTCTAAAATCTTACCCATACCAGAGTAACCTATGCGTAGTTCGTGCTTTAGTTTTACGCCATTAGGGCTGTCGTTTAGTTCTAGAGTTACAGTTGCCGGCAGGCGAAGTTTTGCTTTTATCATTTGCCATTCTATTTTGTTTGGTGGGTTGGCGGTTGTTACGGCGGCATGGAAGGTTAGGCGGCGGTTTTTGCCCAAATATTCGTCCATGAAAACTATATCGCCTAGGTGGCTGTCATTGCCGGGCTTTACTATGTGAAATTGCAGATGCTCGCCTGGCCACCAGCCGCTGTATTGTTGGTCGTTAGGGTTTATCATAAAGCCATAAAATTGCTTTGCTGTGGCGCTTGGCACGGTTAGTTCAACTATGTGGCGTATCATTCTATGCCCTCCTTACTAGCATCCCCTTCATGGCCTCGCTATTATTGTGGAATGCTAACACCTGCTGCTTTTCTTCTTCGTTGCAGCCTATTAGGATTTTTATTTCGCTGTCTTTTTTTGTTAAGTCTATGGTACATATTATTGCATCAATTTGGTTGCCACTGCCTTTCCATATATCTATGCCGCCACCGTCCATGGCGGTTGTGCCTTGTAGGTAGCCGTAGTCTATGGGGTAGGTTATTTCGGGATATTTTGGGTGGCGGCTGTTTTTTGGGCGGTCTATTATTATCTGGCAGCTGGCGGCTAGTTTGTCTAGGGCTGCCCAGAAGTGGGACGCTTGGGCTGATTGTGGGCTGATGCCTAACATATTTTCTATGCCTTCCATTCTGTAGCTTTTTCTGCCAGTAATGAGGTTAATTCTACCCATGCAGGGCGGAAACCGCTTTTTATTGCGTTCCGCGCAGATGCCAGGTTGGACCATGTACAGCAGTAAAATGGCACTTTGCCCAGCGCCAGAACTTCTACTGCCAGGCGGCTTGTAAGCGCCGCGGCGATGCCATTGTTGCGATATTCTGGCAGCACATCTACACCTATCTGCCACATGGTATCGCAATCTGCGGAACAGCCCGCAAGGCCTACCAGCCTGTTGCCGTCGTATGCCCCCACCCCAAGCATGTCTAGCTGCGGGCGGGTTTCACTTAGGGCGTTGCTCCATTCTGGCCCGTACAGCCCGGCGAGGTTTTTGTTTTCCAGCAGTTGCAGGCGATAGTTGCAAGGTTGGGGTTTTAAAGCGTTTGCGTCTGGCAACCAGTATTGTAGCTGCTTGCATGGCAGGTGACCATGCTTGGCGAACTCGCTTGTTAGGCTGTTTGCCTTCAGGATATTAAAGCAATCGTTTATATGCTGGGTGTTTATGTAACCCTTGACCAAATCAAAAATCCGCTGGTCTACCGATGCCACGATGTTTTTGCCATAGGAGACGAGATAGCAAAAAAGCGGCTGAATTAGGTAGCTGCGGGCGTTTTTGTTGGCCTGTGAGATTGTTATTATATTCTCTTCTTTGGAGAAATCTTCTGGCTGGCAGTTTAGGTCTATTGCATGCTGCTGCTTTGCTATGTTTAGGATTTGGGTGTTAGTCATGCTTAGCTCCTCTTAGGTTTGGTTTTTCGCTATTATGGTGAAATAATTCGAAATCGGTCTCGCTATCGCGGCAAAAACATCTGAAACGCCTTATCTCGGTGTTTCAGGTGCCGCTCTGGCGAGACCGTTTCTCATTTATTTCATATAGCTTATTGTCGCGGTATTTCCTTGCGCAAGATGTCGAATTTTTGCACGGGCTGCTGCATTTTTACTTGGATTATCTGCAGCGGATGAGGGGCGGAGTTTATGGGAATGCCGCCTGCATCGTACATTTCTTCCACGGTTTGGGTGAAGTCTTGGCTGGCCATGATTTCTATTTTATCGCCCAGTATGAATTTATTGCGCTGTTCTACTGTGGCCATGCGGGTTTCTGGATTGTAGGCTTGTACCACCCCCACAAAATCGTGGGTGCTGGTGTAAGCGGCAGTGTCTAGCTTTTGCGCCTGTATGGTGGAGGGTTCGCCAAAATAGAAGCCTGTAAAAAATTCACGATTGCTGGATTTTTTTAGCTCTGTTAGATAGTAGTCTTTGCGGGATTCGTACAGGGCGGGGCTGCTGTAATAATCGTCTATGGCCACGCGGTAGGCGCGGGTGGCCACCGCCACATAATATGCAGATTTTTGGCGGCCTTCTATTTTGAAGCTGGCTACGCCGCTGTTTATAAGCTGCGGAATATGCTGTACCATGCACATGTCCTTGGAATTCATGATATATGTGCCGCGTTCGTCCTCGTACATCTCATACTGGAGGTCTGGGCGTTTTAGTTCGGTGAGCACCATAGCCTCCCCATCGCTACCCGGCCGCGAGACGCAGGCTGAAGCCTCGCATACATTGTCACGGAGCGGCCGTCCGCCTAGGGCGTAAGACCAGCGGCATGGTTGGGAACATGCGCCGCGGTTGGCATCGCGGCCGTTCATGTAGTTGCTAAGCAGGCAGCGGCCAGAGAAGGACACACACATTGCACCGTGGACGAAAACTTCTGTCTGGAATGGGGCTGATTTTTTGTTTATTTCGGCGATTTCTTCGATGGAAAGCTCCCTGGCAAGCACCACACGGCTTGCGCCAAGCTGTTTGTAGAAGTCTACGCTTTGGTAATTGGTCACATTTGCCTGGGTGCTTATGTGGATTTCTAGGCCCGGCACCTGGCGGGCAATGCTAAATATGCCGGGGTCTGCCACTATCACGGCGTCTGCGCCTATTTGCTTTAGGTAGTGGAGATAGGCCTCTGCATGGGCGAAGTCTGCATTTTTGGCGAAGATGTTCACCGTTACATACACTTTTACATTGTGGGCATGGGCGTATTCTATTGCCGCCGCAAGTTCGCTATCGTCGAAGTTTTTGGCGTTGGCGCGAAGGCCAAGCTGCTTACCACCAATGTAAACAGCGTCTGCACCATAGGCTATCGCCATCTGCAGCCGCTCGAAATCACCCGCTGGGGCTAAAAGCTCGGGTTTTTGTGCAGAAATTCCATTACTCATGATATCCTCCCCCCCTGCGGGGGTTTCCCCGTGGGAATATGTAATCGCCTTGCGGCGAAGGGTTTTAACACGATAACCGGCCACGAGACGCATACTAAAGCCCGCCACACCAAACCACGGCACTGCCCGCCGCCAGGCATTAGACGATTTTGTCGTGGAAGATTACTAGCAGCAGGAAGAGCAGGCCCGCTACAGCAAAGATGATTTGCCATGGGCCGTATTTTTTTAGGTTTATACCAGAAACCATTAGTATTCCGGCGGCGAAAAGGGTCAGGCCAGCCACAGCCTGGGGAAGATTGTATGTGTACACCAGCCAGATAGAAACGGTTACAAGGCTCATTGCGCCTGGCACAGGCAGCCCTGTGAAGTATTTTTTCGCTTCGATGATATTGTAATAGGCCAACCGCCACAGGCCGCATATACAGTATAAAATCAGCGCAGCCACTATGAATGGGTTATTACCCAAAATATCGTACACCATCCAAATGGGAATGATGCAGCAGGTGAAAAAATCCACCAAAGTGTCTAGATATTGGCCGAACTCAGTTTGCTGCTTTAGTTTAGCTGCCACATAACCGTCCATTAAATCCATCACCCCTGCAAAGAACAGGCATATGATGGCCATACGCAAGTCACGCTGGGTAAGATAATACGCGGCAAAAATACCGAACACCATGCCAAATGTAGTCATTACATTGGGGATGTTCATATGTTTTAATGCCGGGAAAAACTTCACGAGTTTCATCTGATAACCTCCATTTAAATGGGGCGCTGCCCCAAACCCCGCCACTGCGCGGGGCGTAGCCCCTGCTCGCTTCAGCTAAATGGGGCGCTGCCCCAAACCCCGCCGCTGCGCGGGGCATAGCCCCTGCTCACTTCCTCGGCAGCTTGCTGCCTACGGGTGTATGCTGCGCATACAATTACTGGATGGGCGCGATGGGTTTGTGGCTTGAAACGGCCAAAACCATTTCAACTAATTACAATATGTAATTAGTTGAAACCGCCCCGCAAGACGCCGCGCCTGTTTAATCCATCTCATCCACGCTAATGGCTTCGCCTATTAGCACTTTCGTTTCAATGCCTTCTGCTGCGCGGGTTGCAAGCTCTGCGGTTGGCATATACATACCCTTTTTCAGGAAAATAAGTACCAGCGACCCACCGGGCTTAAAATAGCTTGCCATCTGCCCGCGTGACACTTTCTGCCCCTTATTGAAGCAATGCACAATGCTACCCACAAATGTGGCGCCAACTTCCACCAGCACCACATCGCCAAAATTTTTAGTCTCAAACTGGATAAGTGCGCGTTTATTGCGGCAATACAACCGCACAACCTTGTTAAGCGCCAGGGGGCTTACAGAGTACAAATCCCCTTTTATCATGCGGGTATCCTTTACTATGCCGTCGTCAAAAAAATGCATTCTATGGTAATGGGCGGGCGTAAGCCGGATACTAACCATCGTGCCGCCGTCATATTCCTGGGCCAGTTTCCTATCCGCGAACAGTTCCGCCATAGAAAACTCCGCGCCCTTGGCCACCACAACCTGCTCTGGGCGGATATCCGTACACACCTTAACCAGCCCTTCGCAGGGGGAGCCAAGGGTGCTTCTGCCCTTGGGGAAAGTCACATCTTCCTTCTCCCTGGCAAAAAACTGTGCAAAATTTTTATAAGTACCATTGCAACCGGTCATATCCACATTATACTTCTTAATAAACTGTGGTATGCCTCCTGCCGAAAGCCGCGTGCGGCAATACATCCCATAAAGCCTACTAAACGCCTTGCGCTTTACCAGCCACAAAAGCGAAGCTCCGCCAACCGGGTTCTCGTAAATAAGCCGCATCCACCGTTCTGGGCAAATGCGCTCCTCTTCCAACTGGCCATCATTATAAAACATTATCTTTTGTTTATCGCGTTTACGCAGCATTAACCTACGCCGCGGCAGCTTGGGTCTTTTAATCTTAATCCTTGGGATTCGCCTCAAAGTTACACCCCGCCTAATATTTTGTCTTAGAATTATACAACATAATTTAGCTAAGGACAAATAAAACCGTCTAGGGCTTCGCCAGCCATATCTCTACTCGTTTTTTTTGGAAAAAAGAGGGGCAAAAAAAATAGGATGGCCACATTTTTCGGCCATCCTATTCTTTTGCCTATTGGCTACGATGAAGCAAATCACCAAATATTAAAATTTTTGCCCCGCTTTTTTTCAAAAAGCGGGTGGGTTTGGGCGAAGCCCAAGGTCTTAACCCTACATAGAGTACACAATTACAGCCATCTGCTGCGCGCCTACCCAGTATACTTGAGTGCCCAAGCTTTCGGCTACAAAGCGTAGCGGAAGCAAAGTACGGTCATTTACTACAGATGGCGCTACGTCCATCATACGTTGTTGGCCGTTTACTACAATGTCCATGCGACCTAGCCATAGTTGTACGTTATTGCCTAGGGCGTTAAGGTCTGCACGGCGCTCTTGGGCGTTCCAGCCTGCTGCTCCGCCCATGCCTTCAACGATAACACGAATGGGTACCATGGTACGGTTTGCTTCTATTACGGGCGCTGTGCCAACACCTGGGTCAATTTGGCCCCATTGGTTGTTAATGTTTATGAATGGGTTGCCCATTACCATTAGCATAAAACCACGGTTACCAGTGCCTGTAAAGGCTTGGTTGGTTGTAATTTGAGCGCGGGTGCTTGCTGCGCCAAGAGTGCCTGCAACGTCTACAACTGCGCGGATATAATAGAAATAGGTTGTGTTTGGTGCAATATTTGGGTCAAATGTGATGTTTCCGGCGCGGAAGTGGTTTTGTGCCGGTACTGGCAACGCAGCAATTGGCACACCGTCTTCAGTTGCGTTGGTAGCACGGAAAACCCTATACCCAAATGGGCTTGGTAGCCCTGCAGAATTCCATTCCAGCAGCACACCGATATCTGTAACTATCGGCTGTGCGGAAAATTGTGGTGCTGGGCCTGCTGGCGGTGGCGGTGCTGCTGGTGTTGGGGATGGTGTTGGTGTTGGCTCTTCGCCACCGGTTACGGTTAGGTTTGCGGTTCTGGTAGTGATATTGCCGTATACATCATGCAATCTTATTATAATTTGGTTAACCGCGGCGTTGTTGGCCACATATGGGCGGGTAACAATTCCACCGGGGTCAACCACTGTGTGGATTACTGTTTCTACACCTGCGGCTGTGCGTGTAACAAAGTACGCGCGGGCTGCATCTGCAATGCCACTTGCTGTAATAGCCACAGCTTGGCCAATGGCAACTGTTGATGGCTCTACAACAAAAGTGGAGATAGAAGGGCCGTCTTCTTCAATTGCTTCTGGTGGCCATTCTACAATAAATCCAAGGTTGCGGCGCTCGAATGTGCCGTCTGCGTTGGTTACGCCATTTATATGAAGGTCATGCCAGCGGCTGTCGCTTCTTGCAATAACCATGCGGTTTTGCCCGCCATGTTGTACAAAGCTGTTACTTGGTTGGCTTGGCGCCCAGTTGGTAAAGGCCATGGCATCGTCTGTTATCCATTCAAACTGGTTTATGCCTGTTTGTGCAATACGGCGGCCGCCCAGCCAGTAATAGGTTCTATTGCCAGATTGCAAAAGACCTACTATAAACTGCTGCTGGGCATTGCTTGTGATAGTAGCCAAATGCCCGCCAATAGAAACGGCATGTGCCTGTGCTTGATCCCATGTGAGGCCAGTGTCAAAAACTTGGTACTGTCGGCCTTCAAAAGTGATTCTGCCAGTAACGGCAGCTGGAGGGTTAGCCGGAGTGTATGGACCTAGCTGCGGGGTGAAGTATACCCGGTTACTTGGCTGGCTTTGTAATGTCCTGGCTGTATCAGACAAAGCCACAATATGAACCGGTAGTGGAGTAGTGCCTGTAAGGTTCAGTATTGCAAGGTTAAAATTTGGGCCTGGGCTAAAATGAACGCTGTTATTGTTTACAAAAATCTCGTAAACTAGTGCGTTTGGCACAGCTGGCCATGTGATTGTGCTGCCAGCTAATGTTATAACAGGAGCTGCCAAAGCCTGTGGTGTACCTGGGGTAGCATTTTCGCCAGGGAAATTTGGGACACGCTGCCCGCCAACTTTTACTACAGCGGTATGGTCTGTGTTATGGAAACCAACACCTATGTGGGTAACGTTTGTGTTCATAATAATGTCTCTCATTGCTTGGTTTGTCATCCAAATATTAACAATAACATCCGCGGTTGGCGAGTTTTTGTTAAACACTTGGTTAAGGTGGCTGTATAATATCCTACCTTGTTCAACCAAGTTAACACGAGCATTAACTCTGCTGGCAACAGTGCTACCGTCCGAGCCTATATCGCCGTGTAAGTTGTTAACTGCCATATCTGTGCTGTTAAGCCTTGCCGCTTGGCCAAGGAAGTTACACCATGTAAGCAGCGTTAAGTTATTATTGATTCTTTGAGTGTTTATTGCGGCGAGAATAGCTACTTCCATTTGTGTCGGGTTGAAATCATTAGCTTGCACCTGCATTGGGATGATACCCCCCAAAAGTACAAAACTCATGACAACTGCTAGAATTGCTTTTGTAAATTTCTTCATTTTTTTCTCCTTTTCTTAAAGAAATTTTTCTACTGCTTTTTTTTCTATAGCAAGCCCGCTTGTGTACGCTTCCATATATTTAGCGAAGCCTTGCATACTTTTTTCATCCGGGGCGATGGTGGACCCTGGCGCATTTGCGAACACTTTTTGCTCCAGATAATCTTCCAAAGATTCTCCCTCGGCTTTTTTTGCCATATAGGCCGCAAGCAGGGCAATACCCCATGCGCCGCCTTCGCTGGCTGTTTCCATAACAGTAACCGGCACGCCCAGTGCCGCGGCCATTGCTGCCTGACCAACTTTTGGGGTTTTAAAGAACCCGCCATGGCCAAGCAAACTATCTACTTGAACATTTTCGCCTTGCAATATATCCATGCCAATCTTCAATGTTCCTATGGCAGAATAAACTAAGCTGGCCATCAAATTGGCCAAGGTGAAATTTGCATCCGGCTTGCGAACAAGCAATGGCCGGCCTTCTGCAAACCCTGTAATAGGCTCGCCAGACAAATAATTATACGATAACAATCCCCCACAATCACTATCTCCATCTGCGGATATTTGATACAGCTTTTGAAAAAGCTCGCCCATATCTGGCTTTTGGCCAAAAAGCTGCAACACTTCGCCAAAAATACCCGCCCATGCGTCAATATCTGAACAGCAGCTATTGCAGTGAACCATGGCCACTGGGCTGCCTGTTGGGGTTGTTACCATATCAATTTCCATCAACACCCGCGAAAGGGGTTTCTCTAACACAATCATGGCAAACACGCTTGTGCCGGCAGAAATATTACCCGTACGCTGCCGTACAGAATTGGTGGCTATCATACCTGTACCGGCATCGCCCTCTGGCGGGCAGAATGCAACCCCTGGCTGCAAACCACCTCCAAGAAGCGCAGCCCCTTCTGCGGTAAGCTGCCCAGCATGTTCGCCGGCGTTTTTAACCCGGGGTAGGATATCATTAAGCTTCCAGGGCGTATGCTCTGTTAAGCTGTTGAATTTCTTCATCATATCGGTGTCGTAACCCTCTGTGGTGCATGGGAAAATCCCAGAGCCATCGCCTATGCCGATAACTTTCTCGCCAGTAAGCCTCCAATGCACATACCCTGCCAAGGTGGTTAAAAACGCGATGTCGCCAATATGGGCTTCCTTGTTCAAAACCGCCTGGTACAAGTGGGCAATGCTCCATCTTTGTGGAATGTTGAAGTCGAAAGCTTTTGTTAGCAGGCTTGCAGCTTCTTCTGTGGTAGTGTTACGCCATGTGCGGAAGGGTACAAGCTGGCTGCCGGCCTTGTCGAAAACTAAGTAACCATGCATCATTGCAGATATACCTATAGCATTAACCTTATCCAGGCTTGTAGTTGCCGCTAGGTTTGCCACGGCATCGCTAATGCCAGCCCAAACATCCTCTAGGCTGTATGTCCATACCCCGTCTACCAAGGCGTTCTCCCAAATATGGCTGCCGGAAGCTACCGGGTTATGGTTACCATCAACCAGCACTGCTTTTATTCTAGTGGAGCCTAGTTCAATTCCTAAATACATGTTTCCCTCCTATTTTGCCGTACTGCACACAGTATTGCGGCCACTTTGCTTTGCCCGGTATAAGGCCTCGTCTGTTTCTGCTACAAATTTTTCTAGGCTATGGCCTTCTTCGCCGGGAACTATGCAATGTACGCCTATGCTCACGGTAACGAAGGTGTCGTAGCCATCTTCGGTTTTTATTGAAGTTTTCTCTATTGCGCTACGGATATCTTCGGAAACCTTTAGCGCGCCGGTTAGCTCTGTTATTGGCAGTATCACGGCAAATTCTTCGCCGCCCCATCTGGCCATTTTATCGCCCGGGCGCAAAAGCTTAGCTACAATTACATCTGCCACGACCTTAAGGGCAGTGTCGCCCTGCAGATGCCCAAAGGCATCGTTGTATTTTTTAAAATGGTCTATATCCAGCATCATGAAGCTGAGGGATGTTTGGTTTCTTACGGCCAGCTTCCATTCCTTATCCATAACGGTGTTAAAATGGTGGCGGTTACCCACCCCTGTTAGGGTGTCTGTCATGCTTAAATGCTTGATTTTGCTCATTTGGTTTACTATTTGCAGCTGGTTTTTGACTCGCAGGCTCACAACTGTTGCGTTAAACGGCTTGTAGATATAGTCTGCCGCACCCAGCACAAAACCCATCTCTTCATCTTGGGAGCTACGTAGCCCTGTTACAAAAACCACAGGGATATCCCTTGTTTCTGGCATACTCTTTAGCACTTTGATTACATCAAAGCCATTCATGGCTGGCATAATAATATCCAGCAGAATTAAATCTGGCTTTTGCTCTTTAGCCGTCTCTATACAACCCATTCCGTCTTTTTCCACAAAAAGCGTGTAGTCATCCTTGAGAATATGGGTAAGCGCGACGATGTTCAATCCTTCGTCGTCTACAATCAATATCTTATTTCTATTGCTCAATATCTCACACCTCATTCCAATGGGGCGGTTGCCCCATACCCCGCCGCGGCGTTTGGCTGCCTGCAGGTGCGTACTGTATACGCAAATTGTTGTTGTAGTTAGCCCTGCTCTAGTGAAGACTTTAGGCTTTGCAGGATTTCTGCTGCTTGGCGGAAGTTGAAGGCTTCCATTTCTGTTACCAGTTCCTCAGAGCCGGGGATAGCTTTTATTTGGTCTAGCATTGTTAGGCTGTCTGCGCTGCGGGCTTTTAGTTGACCTTCTAGCTCTGTTAGCAGGGCCATTGCGCTTTCTTTTGTTACATGAAGCTGTTCTTCCGGTTGTTCTTCATTTATTAAGGGGGTAAATTCTTCTAGCACCTTGTTTAGCTCTGCTTCTAGGGTAATCAGCCTGGACGTGGGGATGTTGGCTTCGTTTTTCCTTAGCATGCTTTCGATTTCTGTGGCTATATGCTGAAGGCTGGCTTTGCCCACCAAGCCCGCGGAAGATTTTAGGGTATGGGTAATCCTATGAGCTTGCATTCTGTCGCCTTTGCTTAGGCTTTCCGTAAGTTCTGCAAATATATCCGTGTTGTTTTTTACAAAACTTCTTTTTAGCTTGACCATTAGCTCATCGTCTGCGTTTCGTAGCTCTTCGCCGTCGTCGCCTATGCGAACCCATCTTATTGGTGTGAGGAATTTTAGCAGGCAGCTCCATAGTTCTTTTGTGGTGAATGGTTTGCCCACGCAATCTGACATGCCGTATTTTTGGTAGGATTCTCTGTCTGTGGTCATTACATTGGCGGTTATGGCGATTATTGGCGTATTGCCTGACATGGATAGGATTTTTTCGCTGGCTTCTAGGCCGTCCATGATGGGCATGTGTATGTCCATGAAGATTATATCAAATTGGCTTGCATTGTTGCGGATGCGCTCTTTTACCTTGTTTACGCCTTCTTGGCCGTTTTCCGCTATGATTACTTTTAGGCCAACCCTTTCCAGATGCTCGGTTATTACCATTTGGTTCATGTGATTATCTTCGCAGACTAGCACCTCGCCTATGAATTTTGGCTTTTCGTTTACGTTAAGCTCTATGGCTGATGGTGATTGGTCGTCCTTTTTGGCGGTTTCGAACATCATCTGGAAGCTAAAGACGCTGCCTTCCCCTATTTTGCTGGATATAAGCAGGTTACTGCCCATGGTTTCTAGCAGGCTTTTTACTAGGGGTAGGCCCAGGCCGGTGCCGCCGTACTTGCGGGTTATGCTTGGGTCTGCTTGTACAAATGGCTCGTCTATTTTGTTTAATTGGCTTTCGCTCATGCCGATGCCGCTATCGCTTACAGAGAACAGCATTGTTACGCTGCTTTCTGCTACTGCTTCTATTGTTGCCTCTACTTTAATCTCGCCTTTATGGGTGAATTTTACCGCATTGGATACGAGGTTTGAGAAAACTTGCTTCATCCGGAATGGGTCACCTAGGATTGTTTTGCCCTCTGGTATTGGCTGGGCATGGAAGGATATTTCCAGCTGCTTTTCTAGCACTTTTGGGGTACTTATGGCCTTGCAGCTGTCGAATATATCATTTATATCAAAGGGGATGGATTCTAGCTCCACTTTGCCGGATTCTATCTTTGATATATCTAAGATATCGCTGATGAGTTTTAAAAGGTCGTTGGAATTGTCTACGATTTTTTGCAAATATTCTCTTGTTTTGGGGGAGACTGCCACATCTAGCGCCAGTTCAGAGAATCCTACGATACTGTTCATTGGAGTGCGTATTTCGTGGCTCATATTTGCTATAAAAGCGGATTTTGCCTCGGATGCCATAAGTACATCCCGCTCCATTTGTCTGCGCCTTGTAACATCCTTTGCTACGCCCAGCAGGCCAATTGCGTTGCCTTGCAGGTAAAGTGGTGTTTTTAAGGTTTCAAAGTTGGTTGGCTGGCCCCTGCGGTCTTCTACTTCGTTTTCAATTGTTACTGGCAGTTGCAGCTCTAGTATTGTTTTTTCGTCTTTCAGGAACATTGTTGCTGCTTTTTCTGGGATGTTTGCGATTTCTGTGTCTTTTTTGCCAATTACATCGCGGCGATCCACTTCGTAAAATTCTTCAAATCCTCTGTTTACGCGGATATAGTTTAAATCTAAATCTTTTGCAAATATGATGTCTGGCATGGCGTCGAAAACGGCGTTTAGGGTGGAACTTTCTAGCTCTAGGGCACGTGTGCGCTCTTCTACTAATTCTTTTAGCGTTTTACTTTGGCCCATGGCCCTATGGGTTGTGAAAGAGATTAACGACACCAAAATCCCCAGCAGTATGATAACGCCAAATAGCAGCGGCCTTTGGGCCTCTAGCACGCGCTGGGAATAATTAAATGTCTTTTCTAGCCAGATATCTGTGATTGAATCTATATCTATTACTTCCAAGGATTTATTGATTATTGAATGTAGCACCGGGTAGATATCGTCTACCAGAAAGCTAACATTGTAGGATATATCTAGTACATAATTGGCCCTAAAATCTGGATATTCTAGGAAGTTGGTAAGGCGCAGCACTGTAGATTTGTTGGAGAAAACAAGGTCTATTTCCCCATCTACCAGGGCATACAATAGGTTGTCCAGATTATCGTAAAGCACATAGTTTGGATGGTTGTGAAACAGTTGAGAAAACACACTGCTGTAGGCTTCTTCATCCAACAAGCCAACCCGCTTGAAAATAACTTCGTCTAAAGAAATATTGGGCATGACCAAGGACGAAATAAAGGCGTATTGGCTTTGAAAGAAGCAATTTGTATGCAAGATGGTGCCCTGGGCTTCTGAATATCTTATCATTCCTGCCGCCATATGGGCATTGCCGGTATCCCCTACAGCTATGGATTGTTGCAGGTTAAGTGGCCTATTGGACTCGTACACTTCAAATTTTAGGCCTGTTAGCTCGGTTATTTGTTCAAATATATCAAAGGCCATGCCCTGATATTCTCTGCTGCGTTCGTTGTAAAAGCTTACGGGATAACCTAGGGCTTGTGCCGCCACGATTATCACTGGGTTGTTGGCTATAAAATCGCGTTCTGCCTGGGTTAGAAGCAGGTCTAAATGATATTGCCTTATTTCTTGCATGCCCCGGGCGTAAATTTGGGCAAGAATCTCCATACCGCCGCTGTCTATGGCTTTTTGCATCACATTTATTATAGGTTCTAGCTCGTCCACGGTGGTGGCTAGCACCGTGCTGTGGAACAGCAGCGGAGACATTACAACAGTTTTTATATTATCATTTTGCATATCAACTTCTACAGATTCAAAACCCGTACCTATAAATGCATCCACATGGCCAGAGTTTAAATAACCTATAGATGCCGAATGGCATGTTGTAAAAACCGCCTCAAAACCGTAAAAAAACCCGGATTCTAGCATTAAACTATATATGGGCGAGTTTATATAAAATGCAAAACGCACTGGGCGCTCTACTGCTATCGCTTCCAGCCCTGGCGAGTTTATGGGCTTCATTACCCTAACCGCCCGGTGGGATATCGGGGAAGTTGCAATATAGCAATCCCCAGTTTCGTAAGGGCAGCGAAGCTCACCTGTAAAATGGACTGCCTGGCTGCTAACATTTTCCAGTAAATCTTCCCAGGCAAAATACGTTGGGATAAACGGGATATCAAATAGCCCTGTAAGCCAATCTGCCACGCCCACAGCAAAACCAGCCATTTCGCCCTGGTGGTTTTGGAAGGCATCGTTGCCATACAGCACACCATAAACAAAATGGTCAAAATTTTGTCGGATTGTTGCGATTGCGTTAATTTCTTCTTGGGTTACGCCAGGGATATCCCTGTACGATTCAAACCAAGTATAGCTGCCGGAATCTGTTCCACAGCCTGAAAATATCATGATTATTGTCACAAGAGCTACGGTTGCCCAGCCCCTGACATTCAGAATTTTCAGCACTATAGCACCCCCTCAATCGACTTATGTTAGCATTTTCGGCGATAATGTCAAGTAACAGGTCTATGACAAATGCTTTTTTGTTAACAAACCTTGTGGCTTCGCCTCGCACCCCCTCCTTTTTTGTAAAAAAGAAGCGAAAAATCTTAACTCTTTTTTCAATTTGAACACGGAAGATGTCGGACGGCATTTTATAGTAGAGTTGGATTAAATCACAAAAAAACGTGATTTTAAGAGAAACAAAAAATTGAAAATGAAACTTTTTTCGAAATTATAAAGCATATTTTCGAAAAAAGTAGTATAGCAATTCCATTTAAAAGGTATTGACATTTTCCTAATACAAATGTAACATTTTAGCTGAGATAATTTTGATTGGAGTGAGTGGCGTGGGTCTTTTTGGTTTGTGTAGGCTTATTTGCGGTTTCTACAGCCTTCGTGCCTCCAATTTTATTCGTTTTATTTATGTCCTGTAGGCGCAAACATTTTTGTTTGTGCTTTTTTTATGCCCTGGGGTTGTGTAATTATGCGGCTTTACTGCCTTTGGTTTTGGCATAATGCTAAGAAATTGCGAAGCAACTTGCCGGCGTTAGACTTCTTTCGAAATCACGATTTTTGATTTCGAAAAAGTTACCTTTTCAATCTTTTGCTTCTCCTGAAATCACGATTGTTGTGATTTCAGAAGAACTCTATTGAAAAATTTTCAGTTGGTCGGAAAATCCGACCAACTGAATTGAAACAGCGCCCTAGCATAAAAACTAGACGCGGCCGCATTTAACCCACAGCAATACCCTACACGGCAATTTTCTAACATAAAAAACACGCCAAACCGGCAAATTGGAGGCTTACACAAATGAAAAAAGATTTGCTTGGCATCCGCGACCTTTCCAAGGAACAGATTTTGGCCTTCATAGACGAGGCCAAAAAGCAAAAAGCCAAGGTAAAAAACAAACAACTGCGGGATTGCAGCCTTAAAAACACCAGCATCACCACATTATTCTACGAAAACAGCACCCGTACAAAAATGTCCTTTCTGCTGGCGGGAGAATACCTTGGGGCATATGCAGATGATTTAAACATAGCCACAAGCAGCGTAACCAAAGGCGAAACCCTTATCGATACCGGCCTCACCCTAGAGGCCATGGGCACAGATATTATAATAATCCGCCACGGCATGACTGGCAGCGCCCATCTGCTGGCACAAAATGTAAGCTGCAGCGTGATAAACGGCGGCGATGGCACCAACGAACACCCAACACAGGCCCTGCTAGATGTTTTCACAATCGCAGAACATAAACCCTCATTCGAAGGCCTAAACGTGACCATAGTGGGCGACATAGCCAACAGCCGCGTGGCCCGCAGCAATATATTTGCCCTAAACAAGCTTGGTGCAAACGTGATCCTAGCCGGCCCTTCCACCCTCCACAACGCCAACATGCGCGCCCTAGGCACAGAAATTTACACAGACATAAACCGCGCCGTAAAAAACGCAGATGTTATAATGGGCCTGCGGGTACAACTAGAACGCCATAAAGCCTGCCAGTTCCCTTCCCTGGCAGAATACGCAAAGTTCTTTGGCGTAAACAACCAAACCCTAAAACACGCCAAAGAAGATGTACTAATAATGCACCCAGGCCCCGTAAACCGCGGCGTAGAAATATCCAGCCAAACAATGGACAGCCCCCACTCTGTAATATACGACCAGGTAGAAAACGGCGTGGCTATGCGCATGGCCATATTAAAATATTTAGTGAGCTAGGCTCTTTTTCGGGAAAAAGCGCGGCAAAAACTTTAACATGGGAGAATCATATGATTATAAAAAACGGCAGGGTTATTGACCCTAAGAACAATATGGATGAAATAATGGATGTGCTTATAGAAAACGGGAAAATTGTAGCAGTAGAAAAAAACCTGCCCTGCACAGGCCACGAGACAATAGACGCCACAGGCTGCTGGGTGACCCCTGGCTTTATAGATATGCATGTGCACCTGCGCGACCCTGGCGCACGGCATAAAGAAACCATTGCCAGCGGCACAAAATCTGCAGCAGCAGGGGGCTTCACCACCATCTGCGCCATGCCAAACACCTCCCCAACTGTGGATAACGAAATCGTGGTAGAGTACATCAATTCTAAGGCCGCCAAAGAGGGCATAGTCAATGTACTGCCCATAGGCAGCATAACCAAAGGGCTGCATGGCGAAGAACTCTCCGCCATTGGCGAAATGAAAGAGGCGGGCGTCTGCGCCATCAGCGATGACGGCAAAACAGTGGACAACCCTTCACTCTACCGCACCGCCATGAAATACGCCGCCCAGTTTAACCTGCCCATACTAGCCCATTGCGAAGACCTTCGCCTGGTGGGCAAGGGCCAAATCCACTACGGAGAACATGCCGAAACCATGGGTTTCCGCGGCATCTACCCAGAAGCAGAGGAAATAATCATCGCCCGGGATATAATCCTTGCGCGCCTGGCCGGGGCACAGCTGCATATCTGCCATGTAAGCACCGCAGAAGGCGTAGAGCTAATCCGCCAAGCCCGCAAAAATGGCCAAGCCGTTACCGCAGAGGTCTGTCCTCATCATTTCACACTAATAGACGAAGATATCACCACCTACGACGCAAACTTTAAAATGAGCCCCCCACTACGCAGCAAGCCACACCGCGATGCATTGCTACAAGGCCTAAAAGACGGCACAATAACCGTAATAGCCACAGACCACGCCCCCCACCACGAAGACGAAAAAAACCAAGAATTTGAAAACGCCCCCAACGGCATAGTAGGCCTAGAAACCGCCCTCCCCCTATGTATTTCAGAACTTAGCGGCCTAATGTCACCCATGCAAATTATCGCCACATTAACAGCCAACCCCGCAGAAATCTTGGGCCTAAACAAAGGCAGCCTATCCATAGGTGCCACCGCAGATATCGCCATAATCAACCCAACACAAAAACATACCGTAGATAAAAATAAATTCGCATCCCTAAGCAAAAACACACCCTTCCATGGCCGCCAAGTTACCGGCCAAGTACAACACACCATAGTAAGCGGCAAAATCGTATACTCAGCGAAATAAAACACCCACCAACTATCTGCGCGCACAGCGCACACCCGCAACGCAGTGAGGAAGCGTAGCCAGGCTTCTCCCGGCGGAGTGGCGGGGCATGGGGCAGCGCCCCATTGGAATGGAGGTTCTAACATGCAAAAAACATCCCCTTCAAAAAACGAGCCACTGGGCAACCTTGGCATAATAGACATGCAAGGTTGCAAAGAACTAGCAGAACGCATAGACCAATACCTGCTAAAATGGCGAGCCGCCGAAGGCCGCCAAACCTATAGAATCAAGGCAGACTGCCCCCGTTTTGCAGACGGCCAAGGCAAAGGCGTGTTAAAGGAATCCATCAGAGGCCACGATATTTACATCATCTGCGATGTATTAAACCATAGCGTCACCTTCAACATGCACGGCATGAGCGTCCCCATGTCCCCAGACAATCATTATCAGGACCTAAAACGAATAATTGCAGCAATAGGCGGCAAAGCCCGCCGCATCACAGTTATCATGCCTTATCTTTACGAATCTCGCCAAGACAGCAAAAAAGGCCGAGAATCCCTAGACTGCGCCATAGCCCTGCAAGAACTAGTATCCATGGGCGTGGCTAATATAATCGTTTTCGACGCCCACGAAACCAAGGTGCAAAACGCAATCCCCCTCAGCGGCTTCGACAATATCCAGCCAAATTACCAAATGATAAAAGCCCTACTGCGAAACATACCAGACCTGGCCATAGACAAAAAATCTTGCATGATAGTAGCCACAGACGAAGGCGCAGTAGCCCGCTGCATGAATTATTCCACCATGCTGGGCCTAGAGCTGGGCATGTTCTACAAAAGGCGCGACCATTCCGTAATCACAGACGGCAGCAACCCAATACTAGAGCACACCTTCCTAGGGGGCAATATCTCCGGCAAAGATGTTATTATAGTAGACGACATCCTATCCTCCGGTAAATCCCTGCTAGAAGTGGCGCAACAGCTTAAGAATCGCGGCGTCAATCGTATTTTTATCTTCGCCACATTCGGCCAGTTTGTAAATGGCCTATCGGCCTTCGACAAAGCCCACGAAAACGGCCTCTTCGAGCGCATTTTCACCACAAACTTAGTCTACCGCAGCCCAGAGCTTCAATCCCGCAAATGGTACGTACAGGTGGATATTTCGAAATATATTTCCCTAATAATAAACACCCTAAACCGCGATACCTCCATCCGCACTATACTAAACCCCGCACAAAAAATAGCAGCCCTATTAAGCCCAAAGAAATAGAAGGAGGGAAACATGAGTACAGATGTAACACAAAAATTCTTTGCCGCCAAAATCCTCTCCAATAGTGAGGTTGCCAGTGATATTTTCTCCATGACGCTGCATGCGCCAGAAATTGCCGGCGATGTAAAGCCCGGGCAATTTGCCATGGTGTATCTTGGCCGCGGAGAAATGCTGCTGCCCCGCCCCATAAGCTTCTGCGACGCAAACCCAGCGGAAGGCACGGTTAACCTGGTTTACCAGGTGGTTGGCAAGGGCACAAAGGCAATGGCAGAAATGCCAGCCGGCGAAAATGTAAAAATTTTGGCACCCATAGGCAACGGATTCTTCCTGGATAGAATCACCGCCACCCCTGCTATAGTTGGGGGCGGTATTGGCACGCCGCCGCTGCTTTTGGCGGCTAAGGCATTGGCAGCCAAGGGTATCAAGCCCGATGTATTTCTGGGCTTTCGCAGCAACTCAATACTTGTGAAAGAATTTGAAACCGTAGCCCGCAATGTCTATATAGCCACAGAAGACGGCAGCCACGGCCACAAAGGTTATGTAACCGAGCTACTAAAGAATGGCAACAATTACCAAGAAATAATTTCCTGCGGGCCAGCGGCATTGCTGCAAGCCCTAAAAACCTATGCCGCCAGCATAAACATCCCCTGCCAAGTTAGCCTTGAAGAACGCATGGGCTGCGGCGTTGGCACATGTGTAGGCTGCGTGGTAAAAATGTACGGCACTTTCGTGCGGATATGCGCACATGGGCCGGTTTTTGATGCAAATGAGGTGGATCTAAATGGCTAAGAATTTGAAGGTTAACATCGCCGGGGTCATACTAAACAACCCGATAGTAACTGCCAGCGGCACATTTAACAGCGGCAAAGAATATTCCCAGTTTATAGACCTAAACAAGCTTGGGGCAATCACCGCCAAGGGAGTGTCCCACGAGCCATGGCAGGGCAACCCACCGCCACGAATTGCAGAAACCCATGGCGGCATGCTTAATGCCGTAGGGCTGCAAAACTACGGGGCAAAGGCGTTTATCCAAGAGGATTTGCCATTTATGCGGCAGTATTCTGCCAAGGTTATAGTCAACCTTTGCGGCCGCACCATAGAAGATTATGTGGCAGTAGCTCGTGACTTCGACGGGGTGGATATAGACCTTTTCGAGCTAAACATCTCTTGCCCAAATGTAAAAGCCGGCGGCATGGCCATGGGAACAGACCCTAAAATGGCAGAAGAAGTAACCCGCGCCATAAAAAATGTGACAAAAACCCCGCTGATAGTAAAGCTTAGCCCAAATGTAACCAATATAGTGGAAATAGCCAAAGCCGCAGAAGCAGGAGGCGCAGACGGCCTAAGCCTTATAAACACTTTGCTGGGGATGCAAATAGACATACACAGGCGCAAGCCCATACTTGGCAATAAAATTGGCGGCCTCTCTGGCCCGGCAATTAAGCCTGTAGCATTGCGCATGGTGTATCAGGTGGCCAAGGCCGTAAACCTGCCCATAATAGGCATGGGCGGCATATCCGCTGCAGAAGACGCAATCGAATTTATAATGGCCGGGGCAACTGCCGTGGCCGTGGGTATAGCCAATTTCACCAACCCACGCGTTACCATGGAAATACTAGAAGGCATAGAAGCCTTCATGGATAAAAACGACATACAGGATATCAACGAGATTAGAGGAGTGATAGAATGAACAACTACAAAGGCGAGTTCATCGAATTTATGGCGCTATCAGGCGTGCTAACCTTCGGGGAGTTTAAAACAAAAAGCGGGCGGCTAAGCCCCTATTTCGTGAACACTGGCAACTACCGCACAGGTTTGCAAATATCAAAGCTTGGGGAATATTACGCATCCTGTTACATGGATGTGGTGGGCAAGCCTGTGTCTGCCCTGTATGGCCCAGCATACAAGGGGATTCCGCTGGCGGTTACTACTGCTGCGGCGCTTTTCCAAAAGCATAACCTAGACATTCCATTCTGCTTCAACCGTAAAGAAGCAAAAGACCACGGCGAAGGCGGCACAATGATTGGCCACCAGCCAAAAGCCGGCGACAACATGGTTATAATAGAAGATGTAATCACCGCCGGCACAGCCCTGCGGGAAACCATGGATATCCTAGGCCAGGTAGCCAGCGATATTACCGTAGAAGCGTTAATCATCCAAGTAGATAGGATGGAGCGCGCCACTGGAGAGCTTTCTGCGGTGCAGCAGGCTAAGTTGGATTTTGGCATTCCCGTGCATTCTATTGTAACAGTGCAGGATATCCTTTCACATTTATACAACAGGGAAGTAGCCGGCAAAGTGCTTGTGGACGATGCCATGAAGGCAAAAATAGAAGCATATTTGAAAGAATATGGCGTATAAGATACTAACAGCGATGTCTGGCGGTGTAGACTCATCTGTGGCGGCGTATTTGCTAAGGCAACAAGGCCATACGCAAATTGGCGCAATGATGAAGCTCTACACCGACGAAGACATCCCCATAAACCACCGCAACAAAGGCTGTTGCAGCTTAGACGATGCAGAGGATGCCCGCGCCGTAGCCACGGCAATGGACATCCCCTTTTTCGTGTTCAATTTTGCAGATAGCTTTCAAAAGGAAATCATGGACCGTTTCGTGGCGGCCTATAAAAGCGGCCGCACCCCAAACCCATGCATAGATTGCAACCGCTTCATGAAATTTGAGCGGTTTATAGCCCGGGCATTGGAAATGGATTGCAGCCATATAGCCACCGGCCATTATGCCAGGATAGAGCAGCATGGCAGCCGCTTCTTGCTTAAAAAAGGCCTAGACCACAGTAAAGACCAAAGCTACGTACTATACGCCATGACCCAGCCACAGCTATCTCGTACTTTGCTACCCCTGGGCAGCTTAACCAAAGATGAAGTGCGCAAAATAGCCGAGGCACAAAACCTAGCCACCGCAAAAAAACGCGACAGCCAAGATATCTGCTTCGCTCCAGACGGCGACTATGCCGGCTTTATAGAGCGCCATACAGGGGCGGCATCCCCGCCGGGCGATTTCATAAGTAGCAGCGGCCAAAAGCTGGGCCGCCACAAGGGGATCGACCATTACACCATAGGCCAGCGCAAAGGCCTGGGCATATCCGCGCCCCATCCGCTTTTTGTAGTATCTCTAAACCCGGAAGAAAATACCGTCACATTAGGCCAATCTGAAGAACTTTTTAGCAATCGCCTAACCGCCACGGATGTTAACTTAATAGCCACAGACAAAATCCAGGGTAAATTGAACATACAGGCAAAAATCCGCTACGCCCACCAACCCACGCCAGCCATACTATGGCAAACCGACACGGACAAAATCGAGATAGAATTCCCCGCCCCTCAGCGCGCAATCACCCCCGGCCAAGCCGTAGTATTATACGATGGCGACATAGTAATAGGCGGCGGCACTATTGTTTAATTGCCGCCATACAAAACGGTTTTGCCGCTTTGCAACAGCCAAAAAGTAGCAATTTCCAGCTAAAAAAAACAGTTGGTCGCAATTTGCGACCAACTGAATATTTTCAAACCGAGGTAAATATGAAAGAAACAGACCTATATAACCCGATAAAAAACATGCTAACCGCCCAAGGTTTTACCGTAAGGGGTGAGGTAAAAGGCTGCGACATAGCCGCCACCCGAGACGACACCCTGTGGATAATCGAGATGAAACTATCTGCAAACCTAACCCTAATCTACCAAGCCTTAAACCGCAAAATGGCCACAGGTTGGGTTTTTGTAGCCATCCCCCGCCCAAAACGGGCAAGCTGGAAAAACTTTTTAAAGCTGCAAAGTTTATTAAAAAAACTAGAGCTTGGCTTAATCACCGTAGCCCTAGACAGCCCTGTAAAACATGCAGAAATAGTAATCTTCCCCCAAGGCCACGACGCAAAAAAAACAAAGAAATCTACCGCAATAAAAACCGAAATGGCAGGCCGTAGCGCAGACACCACCGGCGGCGCAACCAGAACCGCAATAAACACGGCCTACCGCGAAAAATGCATACAAATAGCTTGCGCCCTAGAAGCCAGCGCTCCCACAAGCCCAAAAAACCTACGCGCCCAACATGGCCTAGAAAAAAACTTAGGCAATATTCTCTATTCTAATTTCCTGGGCTGGTTCAACCGCCCAGCCAAAGGTCTATACGAATTATCACCAAAAGGGCAAGCTTATTTAAAAGATAATGCCGAAACAAGTCTAGTTATGTATTATCGTTCCACTTGTAATTCTCAATAACAATGTTATAATAATTGAGAATTTTTAGCAAAAACCGTGAGGGCATTGGACACGCACCCCAGCAAACTTTGGCACTGCAGCATGTAACCCGAAAAATCGGGCGGCAGCTTGTGCCGGGTTAGGCAGGCAAAGCCTGGGACGGTTTTGTGTTAAAGTTCTTCTGAGATTGCAAAAAACGTAGTTTCAGAAGAAGCAAAAGACTTAAAATGTAACTTTTCCGAAACCCCCTGCGGGAATTTCGGAGGAAGTCTATTTAGTAAGGAGACAACTTATGGCAAGTAATACCGTAATTTTTTACGATATCGAAAATTTGATGGGGATTTTTAGCAGCAAATCAAATACTGTTTTGTATTTGGAAGAAATCTATAGGCGAGTGTTGGATATGGATGGCGTGACCGGGGTTAGCATACAGCGAGCCTATGCAGATTGGTCTGTGCCCAACCATAAAAACTTACGCAGCAGTACGCTGCAAGTCGGCATAGAACCTGTGCAAATTTTCAACACAAACCAACATGATAAATTGAAAAATGCAGCGGATGTAAGCTTGATTATAGATGCAGTTGACCTTGCTGCCAGGCGTGACGATATCGAGAATTTTGTCATTGCCAGCGGCGATGGGATTTTTGCATTTTTGGCAAAAAAACTGCATGAGCATGGCAAGCGGGTAATCGGTTGCAGTTTTAGCATTGTCACCAACAATATTTTCCGCAATGCATGTGATTATTTTATTGGGCTAGAGAAGACAGACACCGCGCTTTTTGCCACTACTTCTGGCAAAAATGTTAACCATCCTCAATCTGTGGTACCCATTGGCCAGCCAATGCCAGAGCCTAAAAAAGCAACCCCACTAAGCGTCCATGGCAAGCTGCCAAAAACAAAGTACACAGAAGCCCTGGAAGCCGCAGGGTTAGAAGTTTTCCGTGACCTTGGGGATAAATCTGGCTGCATGCATGTTGTGCGGCAGCTTATGGAGGCCGTTTTTGTAGAGGCAACAAAAGGCCAGCCCGGGCTGGAAGTTTCTATTTTCACAAATTATGTAAACCATTATTTACCGGGCTTTAAAGTGCGCCGGCATGGTTTTATGCGGCTTTGGGAGTACTTGGCGCTGGTGCTAACTGGCAGCCCATATTGCATTTATTCCATGCCGGATAAAAAAAATGTCCTACTAATCGCCCCCAGGGAAGATGCCGAGGGCGATATAGTGGAAGATGTAAAAGGCCTGCTAATTACAACAGAAGACGGCAGTCGCTACAACACAGTGTTTAATGTGCCAACAGGGCAATCCTTCATATATTCTGTCACCCCACAAGCCCCTGCTGCTGAAACACCCTCAAAACAACCGGAAGAACCAGCAAAAAAACCAAACAACAAGAAAACTAAGCAAGAACCCGCAAGACCAGAAGAAACACCAGCCACAGCCTCCACAAAAAAACGAGGCCGCCCCAAAAAAGAGCAGTCCATCCCAACAGAAGAACCAGCCGAAGCAAACGCAAACAAAGAAATCTCTATCCGCCGCTGGATAAAATCTCAATTTGAAGCAGTGGCAAAACTAGAAACAATCCCCCCTGCCGAGGCAAAAAAGCTAACCACCGCAAAATATTCCTCAGCCACTTTTGGCGTGCGTACCCCCATATTCAAAGAACTAAAAGCCCGTGACAATATCGAAGAAGCCCGCATCCAAGGGGGCAAGCTAAAGTATTGGAAAGAGCCATTTACCTTTAACGGCCGCCGCTATCTCATTTTTAAGGAATGGGTGCAAAGCCAGCACAAGGAACGCTTCATAAAATGGCTTGAAGCCAAGCTTGTTGCACAATGAGAAGCCTCAAATTCAAAATAGTGCTTGGCCTTGGGGCTATTGCGTTTGGCCTGGCGCTGTTTCTGGCTTCGCCGTATTTTAATATCCGGGAAATTGAAATCGCGGGCAATTACAATGTTTCCCAGGCAGAAATCTTAGCCAAGCTGGATTTCGGCAACAATACCAACATCCTTTTTGCAAATTTATCTGCCGCCCGCCGCCGTGTGCTAGAGAATTTCCATATTGGCTATGTGTCTATCCAGCGCGACATCCCTGGCCGTTTGTATGTTACGGTACAAGAACGGCGCGTGGTAGCCTATATAGAGCATGTACCAGGCAGTTTCCTGTCCATAGACGACCAGGGGCGTGTGATAGAGGTGCGTTCTTATTTCACAGAACCTTTGCCGGTGCTTGAAGGGGTGCAGTTTAACCGCTTCGTGCTGGGCGAGCTGCTAGACGTGCCAGAAACATACTCTTTCAGAACCGTAGTCCTATACGCCCAGCTGCTAAACCAGTATGATTTAATCCATCGCGTATCCCACATGATAGTTTCAGACCCCTACAATGTTCGAATCATGATTGGCAATATCGAATTTAATGTAGGCGATGCCGCCGGCGCAGATGAAAAAATCCGCACCGTAGTCGCAATATTAGATTCCCTGCCAAATGCCGAGGATATGCGTGGGTTTGCGTACATTGGACATAACCAAAACGAGCATTTTTTTGTCATTCTCCAATAAATATCGTATAGTTAAATAAATGAGAAGCGGTCTCGCCCAAGCGACACCCAGAACGCCGAGATAAGGCGTTCCGGGCGCTTTTGCCACGACAGACAAGACCGATTTCGAATTATTTCATTATAAAATTATTAAATTTATGTTGCAATTTGATGATTTACCGTGTATAGTAAGGCAGTTGAATAGCATACTCCTCTAGGAGGTTTTAGAATTGATAGATATGATAGATATCGAAACTACACAGGAACTCCGTGCGCGCATTAAAGTTATAGGCGTGGGCGGGGGCGGAAACAATGCCGTAGACCGCATGATTGAAGCTGGAGTCGAACATATCGACTTTATTTCGGCAAATACAGACAATAAAGCGCTTCTTAAATCCAAAGCGCCTATCCGCATCCAACTTGGCGAAAAGCAAACCAAAGGCCTAGGCGCAGGCGGCAGGCCAGAACAAGGCCGCAAAGCAGCCGAGGAATCTCGCGAAACTATTAAAAACGCAATAAGCAATACAGAGCTTCTCTTCGTTACGGCGGGGATGGGCGGCGGCACAGGCACTGGGGCTGCCCCAGTTATAGCCTCTTACGCTAAAGAAGCCGGCGAGGACATTCTTACAGTTGCGGTAGTTACCAAACCTTTCAACTTTGAAGGCAAGCCACGTATGCGCTATGCCCTTGAGGGCATTGAAGAACTACGCAAAAACGTTGATACTCTCATTGTAATACCCAATGAAAATCTTCTGCAGGTAATTGGCGACGATGTTTCTATTGTTGAGGCTTTCAAGCAGGCTGATGAAGTTCTGCGGCAGGGCGTTGTTGGGCTTAGCGGCGTTATCTTAGGCGATGGGCTTATAAACCTAGACTTCGCAGACGTAAAAACTATAATGAAAGACGGCGGCATAGCCCATATGGGCATAGGTAGCGGCACAGGCAAGAACAAGATTGAAACAGCCCTAAAAGCAGCCATAAACAGCCCGCTTCTTGAAACTTCTATCCAAGGTGCAAAATCCATACTTATTAGCTTTGCCGGAGACGCCAGCATGTCGCTGAAGGAAGTTGGACAAGCTTCTGAATATTTGCGGGAAGAAGTTGCGCCAGATGCAGAGATTATTTTTGGCACAGCTATTGACGAAAACCTTAAGGATGAAGTTGTGGTAACATTGATTGCCACAGGCCTGCAAGACCCAGACGGCCGGGAAGTAAATTTCGTATCTGACCCAGGCAGGGAAGATAGGCCATTTGACCAGCCAAGAAGCAGACCATCAGAATTCCAGCTGCAAGAAGCCCGCGAGGAACTTGAGCCTATCCGCAATTCTAACTTCCGCCTTGTTTCGGAAGATGTGGCTGCACCGGCATTCCTTCGGGATTGGCGCAGGGGTAATAACAGAGATAGAAATGATAAATGATTTTAGTGATTTTAATCCACCCTTTTGGGTGGATTTTTTTGTAATTATTAAGCTGATTATTGCTAGCAGGAGGGCTGGTGAGCGCCGAAAGCCAGAAATAGAGCCCTTCATTTTTTCAAGCATAGTGAAATATAGCCGCTCCACCTAAAACGCCGAGACGAGGTGTTTCAGGCGTTTTTGCCACAGCAGACGAGACCGATTTGGAATTATTTCACCATACGCCTCCCTTTTATGACATTTCAATGCAAAAATGTCTGGGGTAGTTTTTTTGATGCTCGCTACTAGAAAAATGGTACCATACGGTACCGTAATTTTGCCAAAACGGTACCGTATGGTACCATTTTTTTTGATTCTATTAACGGTTTTGCCAATTTAATCCAACCAATGTGCTTGCAAGCCCGCTAAACAAGCCTATTATTACAACAATCAATTTTCGTGTGAAATTTTCGTCAAAAACTTTTGATGAAAATTTTGCAAAATCACCATTTTGGGTAGTCTTTTCATGTAATGAAATTCATGTTCCTACGTATTCATTGATGTAAGCTTACAAAATATTTTGCGAAGGAGGCCAACTTGGATACTGATTTGGGTATGATTTTTGGAGATTCGGCTGGTTCAGAAATCCCTTCTTTTGATGATGTTTATCGTCGGTATTTTAGAAATGTTTATAATTATGTAGCGTTTCGCATCAATAACCATCATGATACGGAGGAGCTTGTTAGCCTTGTTTTCGAGAAATTTTTGCGCAATATTGCTTGTTATAATCCAGATTTGCCAGTGGAGGCTTGGCTTATTGGCATAGCCAAAAACCAGGTGACGGATTATTTACGCAAGAAAATGCGTAGACATTTTGTGACCCTAGGCGGGCTGCTTCAGGTTGTATCGTCTGGCCGCCAGCCAGATGAAATTGCCGTGGCCAACGAAAACAACCGGACATTAATGCTGGCCATGGCCAGGCTAAAAGACCGCGAGCGCCAGGTACTTTCCATGAAATTTGCCACGAATTTAACACATGCCGAAATCGCTAACATACTGGGGATAAGCACGTCTAATGTGGGGGTAACAGCCCACCGCGCATTGGATAAGCTGCGCAGCATTATGAAGGAGGATGGAGAATGAAGCGCTTAAATGAAGGTTTTTTAGAAAAATGTAGGGGCGTGGATTTTTCTGCGGATTGCGATATCGAGCAGGGCTTGATGGCAATCAAAACAAAATTGCAGAAGGAGACTTTTATGAACAAACGTAGATTAAGGAAGCCTTTTACCATGGAGGCTATTGTTGCCGCACTAATGATTATTACTGGCGTTGCGGTGGTTATGGGCAACTGGTACTTGCAAAGAGAAGTGATTTTCATGCGGGGCGATGGCACGATACTAAACCCGGAAGATGGACCGTTTGTAACCACTGGCGGCGCAGAAGTTAGAGTTGAGGGCAGCGACGAGGTTTTTATCATTGAAGTAGTGGCTCAAGATGCCACGCTTGAGGATGCTTTAGGGCATTTCCCGCTGGAGAATCCGCTTCTTCCAAGCTATATGCCGGAAGGGTTTGTGCTTCATGAAGCTGAACTTTCCACGGAGGACGACTGGGTGGCATTGACCATTTCATACACGGATGGCGATGGGTTTATTTTTATCGTGATTTCGTCATGGGATAGCGAATGGGGCTTGCCTACATTTTCGCCCTACCAGGAAGAAATTGAGATAAACGGCCGCCCTGCCGTCATTTGGGATGGCATAGTGCGGATAGTATACGGCAACATGATGTACGCCGTTAACAGCGTTAGGGTTGACGAAGCGGTGCGCATGGCTGTTGCACAGGGTTTGAAATAGACTTCTTTCGAAACCGGGTTTTTAGCGATTTCAGAAGAACTCTAATAAAAAATGAATAAGATTTGAAAAAAAGTCCAACCTAATCTTGAAAAGCACAAGATTCGGGAGGACTTTTTTTATGATTAAATATTCTTTTAAAATTTTCGCTTTCGCATTTGTTTTATGCCTATGCATGGGTAGCAGCGCCCACGCCATAGCCGTGGATTCCAAAGCCAGCCTGCTTATGGAAACCGAAACCGGCAAGGTGCTTCACGAAAACAACGGCCACACAAAACTCTCGCCGGCTTCGGTTACAAAGGTAATGACCATGCTGCTAATCTACGAAGCCATAGAACAAGAGCGCATCGCCTGGGACGATATCGTCACAGTTAGCGCCCATGCGGCTTCTATGGGCGGCAGCCAAATTTTCTTGGAAGTAAACGAGCAACAAACCGTACGTGATTTAACCAAATCCATCGTGATAGCCTCGGCCAACGACGCCGCCGTGGCCATGGCAGAGTTTGTATCCGGCAGCGAAGATGCCTTCGTTACCGCCATGAACAATAAGGCCGCAGCCATTGGCATGGAAAACACCACATTCAAAAACGCCAGCGGCCTAGACGCAGCAGGGCATACCACTACAGCCTACGATATCGCCCTCATGTCACGGGAGTTAATACTAAAACACCCGGGCGTTTTCCAATATGCCAAAACCCGTCTAGACACCATCACCCACAAAACCGCCCGTGGCGAAGAAGAATTTGGCCTAACGAACACAAACAAGCTAATACGCAACTATAGCGGCGCAACCGGCCTTAAAACAGGCTCTACATCTGAAGCCCTATACTGCATATCCGCCACGGCAGAGAAGGAAGGAATGCAGCTTATAGCCGTAATCCTAGCCGCGCCAGACCCTACCACCCGCTTCGACTCTGCCATGAAACTACTCGATTACGGCTACGCCAACTACGCCCTAATAGCCAAAGAAGAAGCCGGCACTCAAATGGGCGAGATTCAAATCTACAAAGGCAAAACGGAATCCGCACCCGTTGTAATAAAAGAACAAACCAACATGCTAGCCCCCAAAGGCAAGCATGTTACCCTAGAAAGCGAAGTAATAGTCCACGAAGCCCTAGACGCCCCCATCCAAGCTGGGCAAACCGCTGGCGAAGTAATCTACACCTGGGAAGGCGAAGAAGTAGGCCGCAGCGAGCTTGTAGTAGCAGAGCCTATAGACAGGGCATCTGTAGGGGATATGATGGACAGGCTGTTTAGGCGCTGGTTTTTTGGGTGATATAGCTAGGGCCGCGGGCTTCGCCCCCGGATGCTTGGGCAAGCAGGTTGCGTAGCAACCAACCAGCCACATCCACCCGCTTTTCATAAGGTTAGCAAAGCGAACCCGGCACTTTGTGCCGCCCGATTTTTTTCGGGTTACATTTGAAAAAAGCTAGGCAAAAACTTTAGCATTGGAATATATAGCAGAGCTTAAGCAAAAGTTAAGGAGGGCTGTGTTTTTCGGCCCTTCTTAGTTTTTGCCTAAAGGGTTATACAATTATGGAAGGATTTGCGCTTGGAAAATAATCAGCATTCGTCCAAAATGGTATCGGAATATCTTGGGCTGTCGGTGCTGCTTCAAAAATGTGGAAAAAATGCTTGCCATCCAAAGTTAAAATGTCGTATCCATGATGCGGGACAGCCACCATACCCAACGCCTTGCCATAAAACGCAAAGGCTTCTTTAACGTCCTTTACATACAAATGCCCCTCAAGGCTTGTGAAATTTGCCATGCTTTCTTCTCCCTTATTTTGATTTCATTTCGTCAATGGCGGCGATACGCGCTAATATAAACCGCTCTATTATGTCAAACTGTTCCGGCGTAGGGTTGTGACAGGCGTACCCCATATTTATCGTACATAGATAATGGGTTTCGCCCCCTTCGTTAAACATAAGCGTTTTATCGCAATCAAGCCCGCGGATTATACGTCCATCCGGTGTTCCGGCGCATACCCCACAGGATATACCGTGGTTGTTAAGGTACTCACGCCGCATTTCTTCCGGGTGTGCAAGCAAAATCCGTTCTACTTCCTGCATCATACCGAGAGATAATCCCACAATAAAATGGTTCGTGGGGTCTATTTTGCGTACTCCTTTGTTGGACATAGTTGCCCGCATGGTGATATTGAACACGTTCACGCCCCGATATGTGAACGTAAAGGAGTTGTACGACATCCAGCGGTTGCGCATTTTATGCTCGGTTGCAATATTGAACAATACCTCTGCACCACGTCGCAACGCATCGTCATGAATGTACTGCGTATAGATTTCATTTATTGTCGGTTTAGATTCAGGCATGGCTCTCGTCCTTTCCTTGCTTCAAGAAAAAACAAATATCCGCAATTTTATACCCATTCTTGTCCTCTCTTTCGCGGTGTTCCACATAGCGCTCAAACCACCAATCATCCATAGGGTCATATCCTTCATTCCCCAGCTTTTCATACGCAACAGGTTCGTGAGCAAAAACATCGTCGTTCTTACCGTACAACCAGCATATACCCACATCTTGTTGTGGGAAGTCAGCATAATCATATCCTTCCGGTACCGGGGTATCCGCTGGCGTGAAGTACCCAAGCCAATATTCAAAATTATTGTGGTCGCCGCCGGAATGACGCATAAGGCCAATTAGGGCGCATCCGTCTTGAGGGTTGCCGTCTTTGTAGATGTCGGCAGGGTTCACATTTATTTGTTTCAATAATGGACTTTCGCTCAGATGATTCAACATACTGTCAGCATCGTTAATACCCCAGATATTTCCCCAATCATCCCATGCTTCACCGCCGCTGGCGTATTTCATGCCGATAAACCGCGCGGCGTTAAGGGTCTGCCGATATGTGTTTACAGCAATGGGTGGTGTCAACCGTTTGTCCTCAAGTTTATCCGTTACTTCTAATAATCGGTTTGTATTGGTATGTTCGGTCGTTTGTGCTGCAGCTTGTCCACTTATACTGCCGGGGTTTCCGCTGTAATCCACGGCGGCTAAATGGCTTTCGATTTCTTTGGCCTTGTCATACAACAGCTTTACTTCAACGTCGTTATGAAAATCCGACTGCTTGATTTGCTCGATGAAGTCCAGCACTATGTCCTTTAACTCATGGAGCAAGGCCATTTCATCATCAATATCATCCACCTTTTTACCAAGCACATCCAAAACTACTTCGGAATCGGGGGCGTCAAAAATGCGCTTGATGTCTTTGATACGGATATTCAGCTTTCGTAAGATAATGATTTGTTGCAAACGGGTAATCGCCGCTTCGTCATACACCCTATGAGCGTAATCCTCGGTTCGGGTGCTGGCCAATAGCCCGATGTCCTCGTAGTATCGGAGCGTCCGGGCGGTGATGGCGTACTTCGCTGATACATCCTTGATTTTAATAAGTTCGTTCATGGTATCTACCTCCAAAATGGTTTTGCCGGAAACGGCATACCATGAGTGTACATCCTTCCCTAACGGAAGAATCAAGAGTTTTTTACGCCCCTTGAGGTTTAAGCAATCTGTATACAAGATTAAAGTTTTTTGCCAAGCTTTTTTCAAATGTAACCCGAAAAAATCGGGCGGCACAAAGTGCCGGGTTCGCTTCGCGAACCTTATGAAAAGCGGTAGAGGTGTCGGAGGCGAAGCCTCTGATGGTCTTAACCTCTAAACATGCTAAACACAACAACCTCCGGCCTGGCGAATATCCTTGGTACATTGTAGTAGACACCTATTCCGCTGCTGGTGAATACTGGTACGCCGTCTGCGGAATGGGCGAAACCGCTGACAAAGCGCGTACCGTAGCTTGTTATGCTGCCGCGCAGTAAGTACATTGGCCAACCGAACAAGGTGATTTGGCCGGCGTGGCTGTGGCCGGATAGGATTAGGTCTATCCCGGCTGTGGGCTGTTGCATTGATATGTCTGGGTTGTGAGATAGCAGTAGCGTAAAATCGCTGTCTTTTGCGCCCTGGGTGGCGGCGGCCACATTTGGGTTTCGGTTCCACATGTCTTGCACCCCGGCTAAGAAAAAGCCTTCGCGAATATGCAGGCCGCTGTTATCCAGCGGGGTGATGCTGTGGTTTTCCATCGCGGCAAAAAGCAGATGGTAGATATCATGGTTGCCATCCACGCCAAAGATGCCGTCTGTAGTGGCTATTTTGGCTATTTCCCGGATTGTGCCCTGGTAAAACCCCTCCCCCATGGCGAAATCGCCACCAAGTAGCAGCAGGTCTATGTTGCGGCGGGTTAGCTCGGCGGCCACATCTGCCATGGCCTGGTGGGGGATTACATGCGCATCCGTAATGAATGCTATGCGATAGCCATCAAGCCCGGCCGGCCAGTTTGGCGAACGGAATTCGATTTCTACATAGCGGATTATCCTGTCCAAAGTGAGGCTATGCGCCACATGAACCATGGGAATAATCGCAATTACAAGACCAATTAGCACAACCGGGCTAAGCAGCCGCTGCTTTGTAAAAACCCTGCCAAAAAACGTCCCAAGCCCGCCACAGGCCAATGTAAGCAGCAGCAATTTTTTTCTATTGGCAGGGCGTTTTTTTGCGGTATGCAGCAAAAAAGCCAGGCTATTAACCAGCAAGAAAAAAATCAAAAATGATTCGATTACGCCAATTGCGAAAATTACAAGAATGGGCAGCCCAATTATTATATGCATTTTTCCTCCTGTTTAAATGGATAGCCGGCTAAAAAATTCAGTTGGTCGGAAATTCCGACCAACTGAATTTTTTTCACAGCCGTTGCCGTACTGCTTCGTACAGCAAGATTCCTCCGGCCATAGACGCATTTAGCGACTCTACATCACTTGCCATGGGCAGGCGGATTAGCTTGGTTGCAGCGGCCGTGGCGGCCTCGCTTAAGCCATGGGATTCGTTGCCTATCAAAATGCAGCATTTCCCTGCCATATCCACCTTGTAAGGCGTAGTTTCGCCATGCAAATGCGCCGCATACATGGCAAAGCCTGCCTGTTTTACGGCTGCGGCGGCTTCGGCCAGGCTCACGTCTTGGATTACAGGAAGCCGAAACGCTGCCCCTGTCGTGGCGCGCAGCACCTTAGGGTTAAAAACATCGCCACTGCCCTCAGTTAGAACCACAGCGGCCGCCCCGGCAGCAGCGGCGGTGCGTATAAGCGTGCCAATATTGCCGGGGTCATTTAAGTTTTCGCCCATTAAAATGAAGCCATCCTCTGGCAAATCTGCCAGCGACCAGTAAAATTTCTCGCATATGGCCATTATGCCCTGAGGGTTTTTTGTATCCGCCAAGCTATCGAAAAGGCCATCCTTTATCACTTCCACCGGGGCGTGATATTTTGCCATATCGTGGCTGGTGGCGTAACGTTTTGCCGCCAGGTATTTTGTGATTCTTATATGGTGGGGGATTTCGCTTATAAACCTCTCCCCCTCTATCATAAATAGACCAGCTTCGTCGCGGCCTTTTTTCGTTTTTAGGGCTTTAATGTTCTGCATTATTTTCTCCATTCCAATGGGGCGCTGCCCCGATTAGTTTTGGCATTACAACCAATTTACCAAAATCCTAGGAATTTGTCTATTTTATGCCGCAATGTTATAATTTTAATGCAGCGGCTTTGCCGCCTTTGCTTACCAGCATACTGCCAAAAAATTGTGAAACAATTTCTGGTATAATAAAAACCAAAGGAGCCTCTCATGAACATAAGAAAATCCACCCCCGCAGACTTGCCAGCAATCCTAGATATCTACCGCGCCGCGCGGGAATTTATGCAACAAAACGGCAACCCAAACCAATGGAAGCAAAACCACCCGCCCCAAGATGCCGTAGAGGCCGATATCCGCTCTGGCGAAAGCTATGTATGCGAATGCGATGGCCAGGTTTTGGCGGTGTTCTACTTCAGCACAACCCCAGACCCAACCTACGCCAAAATAGACGGCGCATGGCTAAACAACCAGCCCTACGCCGTAGTCCACAGGATAGCCCGCGCCCAAACCCCAGCCGCAAAAGGTATAGGTGCATTTTGCTTAAACTGGTGCTATCAGCAGCTACCAAACACCCGCATAGACACCCACAAAGACAATATCCCAATGGTTCGCCTGCTAGAAAATTTGGGCTTCCAGCAATGCGGGATAATCTGGCTAGCCAACGGGGAAGAACGGCTAGCATTCCACAGGGCGTAGCCTTTATAGGAACAGAAAGCCCTTATCCAATATTAATCTGCAATTTTATGGTGAAATAATTTGAAACCGGTCTCGCCTGTCACGGCAAAAACGCCAAAAAAATCTTGTCCTGGCGTTTCAGTTGTCGCTTGGGCTAGACCGTTTTTTCATTTATTTCTATATAAATTCCATAGACTTCTTCCGAAATTTCCGTAGGGGGTTTCGGAAAAGTTACATTTTCAATCTTTTGCTTCTTCTGAAATTGCGTTTTTTGCAATTTCAGAAGAACTCTCATATAAAAACACCCACGTATAACTTGTAAATTTCCCGCAAGTCCGCAACGCCAAAAGCCTTGTACACCGCTAGTGCGCGACAGCTTTCAGTTTCTGTCTTGCAAAATTTCCTGCGTTCCATGTGAATGTTTTTAGGTGGAATTGCTATACATCTTCTTTTTAAAAAACCACTTGACATATCCCCACATAAATGTTAACCTTCACACATTAGCACTCGCCACGTGCGAGTGCTAACAACACACAGGGGGTGAAGCCATGTTAGGCTTAAACGAGCGCAAGTTCAAGATTCTGGAGGCTATAATCAACGATTATATCCAAACGGCAGAACCTATAGGCTCGCGCACCATAGCCAAAAAATACGGCCTAGGCATAAGCAGCGCCACCATCCGCAACGAGATGAGCGACCTGGAAGATTTAGGGCTAATCACCCAGCCGCACACCTCTAGCGGGCGTATTCCGTCGGCCAGCGGGTACCGCTTTTATGTAGACAGCATGATGAGCAGCCGCCCGCTAACCCAGGAAGAAGCAATGTTCTTGCAGCGCATGATAATCGACAATATTTATCAAATCGAATACATGATGCAGGAGACGGCCAAAGCCCTGGCCGGCCTTACAAGGTACCCAGCCATAGTTAGCGAGCCTAAGCTGATTAAAACAAAAATCAAGCATGTGCAGCTAGTCCCCCTAGACGAAAAATCATTACTGCTGGTGCTGGTAACAGACAACAAAACCGTTAAAAACCAAGTAGTAAACCTAAACGCCGCCCCGGGTTACGATACCCTAACCCGCCTTAGCCAAGCCTTAAACTACAGCCTGGCGGGCAAAACAGTTAAGGAAATAAACCGCAGCCTTATCGACAGCTTGCTGAACATATTTGGCCAGCAGGCACATGTACTTATGCCGGTTTTGGGCATAATAGCAGACATGATACAGGCAGAGGACGATGTGCGGGTTTTCACCAGCGGCGTTAAAAACATCCTTACCTTTCCGGAATTTGCAGACATTCGCAAAGCGGAAGCCATCTTCCACGCCCTAGAAGACCGGGAAATGCTAATCGCCATCCTAGAGCAATCTGGCAACCTTAGCCCAGACAGCATCCAAATCACCATCGGCGAAGAAAACAGCCTGGCACTGCTAAAAAACTGCAGCCTAATCCGGGCAAATTACACAATAGACAACCAAAGCACGGGCAGCATAGCCCTAATCGGCCCCATGCGTATGGACTACGCCCAGGCCGTGTCGGTGCTTTCGGGGATATTACTAAACATCAAGCATGTGACCCATGCATTAGGGCTTTAACTGCTTACGCAGCCGCCCGAACGGAGGAAAACATGGAAACCGAAAAAGACCTAGAACAACTAGAATCCACAGAACCAGAGCTAGAAATCCTAGACCCACCCCAGTTCACACCAACAGAAGACGTCGCCCTGGCCGAAGCCCAAGACAAGTACCACCGCGTTCTTGCAGAGTTCGATAACTTCCGCAAACGCACCACCAAGGAAATGTTCACCCGCCACGACGACGGCATACGCAGCGCCTGCGAAAAACTTCTACCCATAGTGGACAATTTCGAGCGCGCCCTCGGCGCCCAAGAAAACAAAGAAGATCCCTTCTACCAAGGCATAACCCTAATAGCCCGCCAACTAAACGCCGCCCTAGAAGAGCTAGGCGTAGAACTAATCCCCATAGGCGAAGCCACCCCCTTCGACCCCAACCTACACAACGCCGTAGCCCATATCCAAGACGAGGCCCACGGCCAAAACGTAATAATAGACGAGCTGCAAAAAGGCTATATCCACAAAGACAAAGTGATACGCCACAGCATGGTTCGGGTAGCTAACTAGTCTATGAAGCAAAACGGCTTTACCGCCTTATTTCCACAGCATGTAAAAATGCCGCCCCATTGTTGAGGCAGCACCTATTAGACTTTTTTCGAAATTATGCTTTTCAATTTCGAAAAAGTTTCATTTTCAATCTTTTGCTTCTTCTGAAATCACGTTTATTGCGATTTCAGAAGAACTCTATTAAAAAAAGGAGATAAACTAAATGTCAAAAATTATCGGAATTGACCTAGGAACAACCAACTCTTGCGTGGCCGTTATGGAAGGCGGCCAGCCTGTTGTAATTTCAAACACTGAAGGCGCACGCACCACACCATCTGTGCTAGCTTTCACAAAAGCTGGCGAACGTCTCGTTGGCGAAACTGCAAAGCGCCAAGCCATCACCAATCCAGACAACACCGTAATGAGCATCAAGCGCCAAATGGGTACTAATTTCAAAGTAAATATCGAAGGCAAAGACTATTCGCCACAAGAAGCTTCCGCAATGATTCTGCAAAAGCTTAAAGCAGATGCAGAAGCCTACCTTGGCGAATCTATCACCAAGGCGGTTATCACCGTGCCGGCCTATTTTACAGACAGCCAGCGCCAAGCCACCAAAGACGCAGGCAAAATCGCCGGCCTAGAAGTTGAGCGCATCATCAACGAGCCAACCGCAGCCGCACTTTCCTACGGCCTAGACAACGAAAAAGAGCAAAAAATAATGGTGTACGACCTTGGCGGCGGCACATTCGACGTTAGCATAATCGACATCGGCGACGGTGTTATCGAAGTGCTGGCCACCAGCGGCAACAACCGCCTAGGCGGCGACGACTTCGATGACCGGGTTATCAAATTCCTGGTAGACGAATTCAAAAAGCAAGAAAACATGGACCTGATGCAAGACAAAATGGCCATACAGCGCCTAAAAGAAGCCGCAGAAAAGGCCAAAAAAGAGCTGTCTACAGTAATAACCACCAACATCAACCTGCCCTTCATCACCATGAACCAAGACGGGCCAAAGCATATGGACATCAACCTAACACGCGCAAAATTTGACGAGCTCACCCACGACCTAGTTGAAAAAACAATGGGTCCTGTTCAAACCGCCCTCAAAGACGCAGACCTCTCTCCATCAGAGCTTGACAAAGTGCTGCTGGTTGGCGGTTCTACCCGTATCCCAGCGGTGCAAGAGGCTGTTAAAAAGCTCACCGGCAAAGAGCCATTCAAGGGCATAAACCCAGACGAATGTGTGGCCCTTGGCGCGTCAATCCAGGCAGGCAAACTCGCTGGCGACGCAGGTGCAGGCGGCATCCTTCTGCTAGATGTAACACCCCTATCCCTTAGCATAGAAACCGAGGGCGGCGTGGCCACTCGCCTTATAGAGCGCAACACCACAATCCCTACCAATAAGAAGCAAATCTTCTCCACGGCCGCGCCAAACCAAACCGCGGTAGACATCGTGGTGGTACAGGGCGAGCGCGCCCTAGCCCGCGACAACAAAGAACTTGGCCGCTTCCGCCTAGACGACATCCCACCAGCACCACGCGGCGTACCACAGATTGAAGTAATGTTCGACATAGACGCGAACGGCATTGTGAGCGTATCTGCAAAAGACCTAGGCACAGGCAAGGAACAAAACATCACCATCGCAGCCTCCAGCAACCTATCCGACGCAGATATAGATCGCGCCGTAAAAGACGCAGAACAATTCGCCGAAGAAGACCGCAAGCGTAAGGAAGCAATAGACGCCAAAAACGAAGCAGAATCACTAATCTTCCAAACAGAAAAACTTCTTGCCGAAATAGGCGAAAAAGCCAGCGAAGAAGATAAAACCAACCTAACCACCGAAATGGACAAATTAAAAAGCGTAAGCGTATCCATGCACGGCGAAACAATGTCTGAAAACGACACAGAGCAACTAAAAGGCGCGATAGAAGCCTATACCCAAGCCCTGCAAGCCTTCTCTTCAAAACTATACCAAGACGCAGCCCCCCCACAAGATGAACCAACCGACTACGGCCCAGACCACGATGTAGTCGATGGAGATTTCACAGAGAGATAAGACAAAACCGTAAGAGGCCTAGCCTCCAACATCTCCACCCGCTTTTTGGAAAAATCGGGACGAAAACTTTAACATTGGTATAGGGGTTAGTAATAACCGCCACAAAAGATTCCAATGCTAGTTTTAAGAAGTGTGGGGGCTAGCCATCACGGTTTTGACATATTATACCACAAGGGGGTAGGCATGGCAGACAAGCGTGATTATTATGAAATTTTAGGCGTTGGCAGGGATGCTAGCGACAGTGATTTGAAGAAGGCCTACCGTAATATGGCCAAAAAATATCACCCGGACGCTAATCCGGGTGATAAAACCGCCGAGGATAAGTTTAAGGAGGTAAGTGAGGCGTATAGCGTTCTTAGTGATGCTAATAAACGCTCTACTTACGACCAGTTTGGCCACCAGGCATTTCAGCAGGGTGGTGGGGGCGGATTTAATGGCTCTATGGATATGGGCGATATTTTCAACTCGTTCTTTGGTGGCGGCGGTATAGATTTAGGCAGCATGTTTGGCGGCGGCGGGCGGCAGCGCCCAAGGGCCAGGCGAGGTGCAGACCTTCAGATGAGGGTCAATATTCGCTTTGAAGAAGCGGTATTTGGCACAACCAAAGAAGTTAAGCTGCAAACCTATGATAGTTGCGGCACTTGCAAGGGCACAGGCGCAAAACCCGGCACCCACCCAGAAAGCTGTAAGCATTGTGGTGGCACAGGTAGCACCAGAGTTACCCAGCAAAGCATACTGGGTATGATGACACAGGTTGTCACATGCCAGCATTGCCGCGGTGAGGGCAAGATAATTAAAGACCCATGTAAAGATTGCCGGGGCCTGGGGCGCGTTCGTACCACAAAAACCTTAGAAGTAAACATACCCAAAGGCATAGACAACGGCCAAAGCGTGCGCTTAAACGGCAAAGGTGAAATGGGCGAAAAAGGCGCGCCCGCCGGTGATTTGTACATTACCGTAAATGTAGCGCCGCACAAGCTTTATACCCGTGAAGGAAGCCATTTATATTTAGAAATGCCAATAACTTTCGTACAGGCAGCTTTGGGGGATGAGATTTCAATCCCAACCCTAGATGGCGGCGCAGAAAAACACGATGTAAAACCCGGCACGCAACCCGGCGCAATAGTGCGCTTGCGCGGCAAAGGCGTACCAAACGTACACAATGCCAGCAATGTAGGCGACCTAATAGTAAAGCTAAACGTAACCGTACCCACCAGCATGAACGAAAAACAACGGGAAATCCTACGTGGTTTCAACGACGCCATGGGTGACGATTACAAAAACCACAAGATAAAATGGCTTGACAAGGTTAAAGGTTATTTTAAATAGCAGACAAAATCGTTTTTTACGCAAAACACTCACATATAACTTAGAAATTTTTGCAAGGTAGCCTTGCTGGAATTTCTAAGTTATATGTGAGTGTTTTTGCGTGGAATTGCAATACCGTATGTTTTCTGAAACATTGAAAAATCGTATCGCAGCGCACAGGGCGATACAAGAATGGGTTAGCGTTGGAGCATAAAAACCATAAGACCAAACAGACCGTTTTCAGTGTTATTTTTTAAGCCACATAGTATCGCTCCACTCGTTCCGCAAGATACTTATTGTGTCTTTTATTTACGAAATCATCATATTCAAATCAATTTATTACAAATCGTAATAAGTTGATTTGAAAGCGAACGACAAAATACCGTGAATACACTATAATTATTGCGTTCGTGGCGATTTGTCTTTTAGTTTGCTCGTGGCAGTCAAGGCCGACAATTGGCATATTTATGTCAACAGCATGTCATGTTAGCCTTTTTTGGTTGTTTTAGCATATTGCCAGCTAAATATGAAGGATACACGCTTGGTAGTTAAAGTTGCGCATTTTACGAAACGATACATATTGCATCCACGCTTAGCTGTCAAATTTTCATCTTCATGGTGATTGGCCTGCCGAAACATTTAAGCATCGTCAGCAGATTTATTTTGGCTTCTACTGTACTAAAGCCGCGTCGTTCATATAGTTTTTTTGCCCCTACGTTTTTAGACAGCACTTGTATCATTAAATATTCGCTTTGCGAGCTATCTTTGGCATATTCTATCAGTTTTGTGCCTATGCCTTGGCCTCTGTGGGCTGGGGCTATGGCTAGATAGTCGATGTAGGTTTCGTTTGGCTTGGGCGGCGGTACGTTTTCTAAAGCAGAGCTTGTCATCTTGTATGCGAATTTTCCGGCCAGGCCGCCCACAGATGCCAGGAAAACTTCCTTGTTTAGCTTCAAGGGGCGGCTTTCGGAATCTCTTATCCCGAGGAAGCCAACGGCCTGACCGTTTTGCAGATAGGCGTAGTTGGCATTGCGGTTTAGGGAATGTTTAAATATATCGTGCAGCTTGCCTTTATCCTTGGTTATGCTGGAAAGTATATTGTAGAAGCCCTCCACAAACACGCCTACTGCCTGGCTTAGCTGGTTGCTGCCCAGCTCTGACAATTTCTTTATTTCGCTCATGGCCTATCCCTCCTGCCGCTAGGGTAATGGCATTAGAAATTGAAGTCAACTACTTTATTTGCGGCGGCCTGGGTAGTTTATATCGCCGCCCTAGGATATTATAGCCGCTCCACCTAAAAACATTCGCATAGAGCGCAGGAAACTTTCCGCAAGGCGAGGAGCTGAAAGCCGCCGCGCACTAGCGGTGCGCAAGGTTTTTAGCGACGAAGGCTTGCGGAAAATTTACAAGTTCTATGTGAGTGTTTTTAGGTGGAGCGGCTATAAGGTGAGATAATTCGAAATCTGTCTCGCCTGCCATGGCAAAAGATATATGATACTCACATAGCTTTGCAATTATTTTCACAGAAACTCTATATTTTTTCTCATGCCGCGCATATCGTAGTGATTATCGACATCTTGTCTTTCTCGATCACATTACAAACAAAACCCAGTATTCACGCCACTTGCAGCAACAACACATTACCGCAAATTATCTATTTTTCTCACCGCAATACATAGCAATCGCTTTCACGAACCATCAAATTTTCTCAATCTTTCATCCTGCAACAATAAAAAAGAGACCTCACCCCAACCCATCCAAAACTTTAAAGTTTTTGTCAAACTTTTTTCAAAAAGTTTGTGGAGGTGTTGGAGGCGAAGCCTCTGACGGTCTTATCCTTTAGCATTAAACTCCTCTGCCAATAAGCCGTATAAATTCTCGTTCCAGTATTTTCCGTTGTGGAATACTTGTTGGCGCCTTGTGCCTTCTAGGGTGAAGCCTAGTTTTACGAATATTGGCTGGTAAATGTAGTCGTTTTCTATGAAGCCTGTGTGGCAGTTGTTTAGGCGCAGCTCGTTGAAGGCGTAGTTTAGCATTAGTTTTGCGCCGGCTATTGCGTAGCGCTCTTCGGATGCGCCCACGAACATGCCGAATGTGCCGTTACGTTCGTTGATTGCATGCAGGTTGCCGCCGCCTACGTATTTGCCATCGTGTGTTTCGAAGGCTAGCAAGATGCGGTCGTCGCTATTCCAATTTGCTTTTACGTAGTTTTCCCAAATATCTTTTCTCGATTCTTCGTCGTTGGGCAGCTCTTGGCCGTAATCTGAGAAGAAGCGTTCCTCGCTGTCGTAACCTGGGGCGCCGTTAAGCTTCCAATCTTCTGGCCTAGAGCGGCGCACGCGTATCAGCTCGTCTTGCCAAAAATATTTGCTATAATCAATTTCATTAGCCCTCATATCAATATCTCCTTTTTTATAGACAATTTTCTTCACCGCGTCTTCGGAAATGAAAAACTCGTCGCCAAGTTTCTCGATATTATCCCCTTGCTTAAATCGAGATTTAATATCCATATCCCTTTGAAGATAGAAGCTTTTTGCCCCAGTACCCTCGCCCCAAGATTTGCGCTTAACCCTAGGAACATACAGCGTCTCGCCCTGTGCATACTGCTGCAGCTCTTGCAATAACTGCGGCGGCAATAACTCTGTAGCATTGCGGTATTTCATAGGCGTGGCCTCCTTCTGGTGATGCTGCAATCATAAGTGATTGGCGAGATTGACACAAGGGAGAGAATTTTTTATAAAATTTGAAAACCGTTACAGGCCTTATATCAGCTCCGAAAAAATCCAGTTGGTCGGAAAATCCGACCAACTGGATTTTTCCCGAAGAAGTGGATGCACGGTTTATATTGCAATTTCCCCGCATTTTCATTATACTCACCTAGTGATAATAAAAATAAAAGGATGATGAGAATGATTACTGTTGGTATTGATATTGGCACTTCGGCCGTTAAGCTTTTGGCTATGGATGAGAAGGGCTCGGTTTTGCGTACTGTTTTTAGGGAATATCCGCTTTACATGTACGACGACGGGCGCAGCGAGCAAGACCCCGATGATTGGTGGAACCAAACCGCGGATGGGCTAAAAGAGATTTGCGCCGGGCTTGGAGATGTTGCAGCGGTAAGCTTTAGCGGGCAGATGCATGGCCTGGTTGCCCTGGATGAGAATGACAAGGTGCTAAGGCGCGCTATCTTGTGGAATGACCAGCGCACCACGGCAGAATGTGATTATTTGAACAATAAAATTGGCCGTGAGGTTTTGTTGGAAAATGCCGCAAATGTGGCGCTTACAGGCTTCACCGCCCCGAAGATTCTTTGGGTGAAAAATAATGAGCCAGAGATTTTTGCAAAAATCAAGAAAATCATGCTGCCCAAAGATTATATTGCGTATAAATTAAGCGGCGTATTCGCCACAGATTATTCAGATGCTTCTGGCATGTTGCTGCTAGATGTAAAGAACCAGGATTGGTCTGACAAAATGCTGGAAATAGTGGGTGTAAAACGCGAGCAGCTGGCCAAACTTTTCCATTCATACGAAGCCGTGGGTAACGTAACGGCAGAAGCCGCAGTGGCCACAGGGTTGCCCACCAGCGCCAAGGTTATAATAGGCGGCGGCGACCAGGCCGTGGGCGCGATTGGCTCTGGCATTGTAAGCGAGGGTATGTGTTCTGTTTCCCTTGGCACATCTGGCGTGCTTTTTGTAGCGGCGGAGAATTTTGCCGTGGACAAAAGCCCGGCGGCCATCCATGCGTTCTGCCATTCTACCGGGCGTTACCATTTCATGGGCGTGACCCTTGCTGCGGCAGGTTCAAACAAATGGTGGGTGGAAGAAGTTTTAGCCACAACAGACCACCCAAAAGAACAGCAAAACATCAACAAAGTAGGCAAAAACCCTGTGTTCTTCCTGCCATACCTATCCGGCGAACGCACCCCGCACAACGACCCGCAAGCTCGTGGCGCATTCGTTGGCATGAACATGACCACAACCCGTGCAGACATGACTCTAGCCGTGATGGAAGGCGTAACATTTAGCCTGCGTGATATCCTATCCCGCGTGCGCGAGCTTGGGGCAAAGGTAGACACCGCCCGTATTATAGGCGGCGGCGCAAAAAGCCCAATCTGGTGCCAGCTAACTGCGGATATCCTACGCCTTAAAGTAGAAAAAATCCAAACCGGCGAAGGCCCAGCCTTTGGTGCGGCCATTTTGGCCATGGTGGGCGCAGGGGCATTCCCAACCGTAGAAGAAGCCTGCAAAACCCTAATAGCCGTGACAGAAAGCTACGCCCCCTGCGAAGAAACCGCCCAAGCCTACGACAAGCGCTACCCAATATACACAGGCCTATACAACGCGCTAAAAGACAGCTTCCACGCGATAGCAAAGGCCTGATATGGAAAACAAAGACCCTAATAAACCAACGCCGCCCGCAAGCAAATGGCCTAGCGGGCGGTTTACCATTATCATCCTTGCAATATCGGTGTTTTTTCTTATAAACATGTTTGTAAGTGCGGTAATGAGCAACGATATGCACGAAATCTACTACAGTGAATTTGTAGAGATGCTACGCAGCGGCCAGGTGCAAAAGGTAGAAATTCAAGCAGATAGAATCATGATAACTCTGCTGCCGGAAGAACTCGATGAAAATGCCTCGGAAACCTATGTAGAACCTTCCGCAACAGGCAATATCATCAGCCAAATGCTGCAAAATTCAAACTTTATGCGGCAAGACGCGCAGCCACCACAAGCCATAGTCTACACCGGCCGCATGCCAGACCCGCAGCTACGAGAAATGCTAGATAACTACGGCGTAGAATACACTGCCACCATAATCACCACCAACTGGTTCGCCGTCATTTTCATGAATTTCATGATGCCAATTTTGCTAATCGTAATCATGTTTATGTTAATCCGCCGCGTTATGGGCGGTATGATGGGCGGCAAAGGCGGCTTCATGTCCATAGGCCAATCCAACGCCAAAGTATACATGGAAAAGAAAACCGGCGTGACCTTTGAAGATGTAGCTGGCCAAGAAGAAGCCAAAGAAAGCCTGATGGAAATAGTAGATTTCCTACACAACCCAGAAAAATACGCCGCCATAGGCGCGATTCAGCCAAAAGGCGCGCTGCTTGTGGGCCCGCCTGGTACGGGCAAAACCCTGCTGGCCAAGGCCGTGGCTGGGGAGGCCAATGTGGTATTCTTCTCACTGTCTGGCTCGGATTTTGTGGAAATGTTTGTAGGGGTGGGTGCATCCCGCGTGCGTGATCTTTTCAAGCAGGCCAGCCAGCAATCCCCGTGCATCATTTTTATAGACGAAATAGACGCAATAGGCAAAAGCCGCGATAATCAAATGAATTCCAACGACGAGCGGGAGCAGACCCTAAACCAGCTACTAGCAGAAATGGACGGCTTTGATTCTTCCAAGGGCGTGGTAATCCTGGGCGCAACCAACCGCCCAGAAACCCTGGACAAAGCCCTGCTGCGCCCCGGCCGCTTCGACAGGCGTATAAATGTAGAGCTGCCAGACCTCAAAGGCCGCGAAGACATCCTAAAAGTCCATGCCAAAAAGGTAAAAATGGGCGCAAATGTGGACCTTCGCCGCATAGCCATGATAACCCCCGGCGGCGCAGGCGCAGACCTGGCCAATATGATAAACGAAGCCGCCCTACATGCCGTGCGCATGAAACGCAACGAAGTGCAGCAAGAGGACTTACTAGAGGCCGTAGAAGTGGTAATCGCCGGCAAAGAAAAAAAAGACCGCATAATGTCTGAAAAAGAAAAACGCCTGGTAGCCTTCCACGAGGTAGGACATGCCCTGGCCAGCGCCGTGCAAAAAGACGCCAAACCCGTGGAAAAAATCACAATAATCCCGCGCACTAAAGGCTCGCTGGGTTACGTGCTAACCGCCCCAGAGGAAGAGCGCTTTCTGCGAACCAAGGACGAAATGCTGGCCGAAATAATCGTATCGCTGGCAGGCCGTGCCGCAGAAGAAATAGAATTCAACACAAAAACCACAGGAGCATCCAGCGATATAGAAAAAGCCACAAGCACAGCCCGCAGCATGGTAAGCATGTACGGCATGAGCGACAAATTTGGTATGATGGGGCTAGAAAGCGTGCAAAACCGCTATCTAGACGGCCGCCGCGTAGCCCATTACTCTGAAGAAACAGGCGCGGTAATAGACGAAGAAGTGCGCCAAATACTAGAAACCTGCCACCAAGCCGCAATAGACCTACTAAAGGCCAACCAGCACAAAATGCGAGAAATAGCAGAATTCCTATTCAACAAAGAAACAATAACAGGCGAAGAGTTTATGGAGATGTACAGGCGAGAGCCAGAACCGCCAGAGGCTCTGCCGACCACACCGCTTTTTTAGAAAAATTAGCACGGGAAAACCCCTTGCGATAAGGCTTACAATGCCTTATTGCAAGGGGTTTGTTTTCAATTCGGCTGGCTATAGCAGTTCTCCTTAGCGTGAAACAGGCAACCTCGGAAGCATGTTGTCAAGGTGTTTGAAATTTTTGCAAAAAAATAAGCCAATGGTTGATACCTTGACTTATGATTGCTTGATTCGCTACTACTAATACCAATAATCACGGAGCGGCGAGAAATTTAGCCGTCCACGGCATTATGCTTATTTTCTACCACGCGCACCCCTCGCTTGTTTCTCTAATTCCAATAGCTTTTTTATGGCGTTGAGTTCCGCTTCACCGGGGTCGCCGCTGTATAGTATCACAGTTTTACAAAGACCTTGATACTCTCTGCCCATAAGCGTCATGTCCAACCCCGGAGCGCATACGATACAACAATGCCAGCAATGATGTATGTTATTCCAAACAAATTCGTTCAGTCCTTCATTCATTATTGCCGATTCGTATTCTTTAATATTGGTGAGGTCAAGTCTGATTACCCATGAATCATGCTTTTTCCATATATTGTTTCCCAATACCATAAAGCAAATCCCCTTGCCTTTATTGCTTGCTTTCCAGCGGTTAATGCCGTACTGTCCGGGAGTGAGCTTGTTTAATCGTAGCCATTCAGCAAAGTCCAGCGCAACTTTTCGCATTTTCTCGTCTGTGATATACTTAGGGATGATTTCTTCAAGCGGTGTCTTGATTTTCTTTTGTGCAGCCATAATGAACCTCCTGCATAAAATATAAAATTTCGTTATCGCTTGATACGCCATTGGCGTTGTTGATTTTGCTCATTTTGTGACTCGCTTTATCGGAATCCAGTTTTCCCATCGACTTCCCTTTTCGAGGTCATTATGTTCTACTTCGATTAAGCGGATTTGGCTGTCACCATCATCATATTTTACATAACCATCTGGTATTTGAACCTTTTTCACAGCCTCTTCAACGATAAACATATCCCATTCAGATTGCCATTCGTGGGTGACAACGAGGTATTCATATGCGGGGAATTTGATTAACGTGAAGCCTTCAGGAACATCGGTCATTTCATCAACAAACGTGCCAGCCATATAAATTCCGGCCGGGTTAATAAGGTGATTTACGACAGTACATTTATATGATGGATTATTTCGATATTTTTCAACCATATCCCATCCGCCCGAATTGTCGAAATCGTCCCATACGTTCATATACTCATACCAATTTCTTGGATATTCTTTGCCGAGATAATAAAATTCGGCTTTGTGTGTTTGGTACACAAATATCATCGGCTTTTTTTCGTTCGCTTTTTCTAATGCCTCACTCGCTTTGTTTAATTCTTCCATTGACAATCTCTCCTTAATTTTATTTTCAGATAAAGATAAGGCAGCGGCTAATGAAATTATGGACTTTTCATTCAACACGTCGAGTTTCAGTTGTACATCGGCTTTTTCTTGCAATTCGCTAACGAAGCGTGTCAAAATAGCTCTGACGGTAGACATAGCTGTAATTTGTTCATCAAGCTCGTTGATACTTTGCTGGAAAACATCAATCACTTCAGTCGCATTTTGATTATTCAAAATGTTTTTGATTTGCTTCATTGGTATTTGCAACTTCCTAAAAATAACGATTTGATGCAGGCGCTTTGTGTTTTCTTCATTATAAACACGATAAGCGTATCCGTCTTTACGAAGGCTTTGCACTAAACCGATTCGCTCATAATACCGAAGCATTTGCGCAGAAATACCGAGTGCTTTAGAAACTTGGCTGACTGTTTGGAGTTCCATATTTTTTGCGTCCCTTCCTTGTCCTCAATACAAGTATAAAGTGGATAACGGTTATCGTGTCAAGGTCTTTTCAAAATTTCTTTACAAAAAATCCGCACTCAGATTTTCCCCTCTGAATACGGATAATATAAACTTGTTGCGACAATCACAGCAGACCCACGCAACGCGCAAAATGATTTTACTGCGGAGCATTGTACCATACCCCATGACTAAGTTCCATAGCAAAATCGGCGTTCGTCAAAAAGATGCGGCGGGGAACAAGATTGCTTCTATGCGTATTCCTCCAAGACCACCAATAGTCACCATCGCCGCCATATATAGCAAATATATATCCTTCGCTAGTGCTTCCGGGCTCGTTCAGTTCACCAATTCCCGGGAACTCTCCTGTTTAAAACCAATGTCTCCATATCATAGCAGCAGCAACTGTTAAGTCTCCTCCAGCTTGGCCCTGCCTGGTATCGGATGGGTCGTGAATTGTTTCGTTAGAAACCATGCCTTGTGGTTGATACTCTCCAGAAACATTGGTTACTATAACAGGAAATGCCACAATGCCACTTTCATAAGCCCGCCTATACCTATTCCCTATCACAGAATCCAACTCCCCCTCTGAAGGTTCACGAACTGGATATATAACAACGGGATTTTCTAAAAACGTGAACTCCCACCTGTCTAAAATCACAAAGGTATCGCCAAAGGTATAATAATTTTCAAATCGTGGTGATGCTTGGTTGTTGGTTGCTGACGATTCCTGTGTTCCCCGTGCAGGGGTATCTGCTGTGTCTCCATTACCTCCGCAAGCTACTAAAGCAAACATGGCGGCCACCAACAATCCCATAACTATTAATCTTTTCATAAATTAAACACTCTCCTAAACTTTTTATTAAAACGCACACGCAGGCGATAATATCATAAAACTATAAGCAAATCCATACAAAAACCCTGCTTTGAACGCAAAAACGCCTATAAAGTGGGAAGTACAGCCGCTCCACCTAAAAAACATTCGCATAGAGCGCAGGAAATTTTTCGCAAAGCGAGAAGCTGAAAACCGCCGCGCACTGGCGGTGCGCAAGGTTTTCAGCGACGAAGGCTTACGGGAAATTTACAAGTTCTATGCGAATGTTTTTAGGTGGAGCGGCTATATAGTGAAATAATTCGAAATCGATCTCGCCTGTCGCGGCAAAACGCCTTATAACAAGGCGGCATCACCGTCTTTGTTTCCCGGCATAATAAAAAAAATGGTACCATACGGTACCATAAATTAGGGAAAATGGTACCGTATGGTACCATTTCTTGCGAAAATCGCCTATTTCTCGGGTGGCTATCCTGCAAAAAGCCCATGAATCCGCCATTCTGCCAATCAAATTTTTTCATAAAAAATAAAGCTGTACAAATATGATAAATCTAATCATATCTGCACAGCTTTTCATATCAAATGCTAAAGTTTTTGCTTTTCAAAAAAATCGGGGATGTTGCCCGCGAAACCAACGGTCTTGTTATTGCCCTAAGGCCGTGGTGGCAATGTTAGCGTCTGCCCTTCGTGTACTATATACGGATATACGAGGTTGTTTGCGGCGGCCACATGCAAAACTAGAGTATGTGGGGGTGATGGGCCGTAGTAGCGCGCCACTACCCTGGATAGGCTATCGCCAGATCGCACTGTTACAGTCCTGGGGAAGCCTTGTTGGTTTACGTTTACCTCTGGGGTGGGTGTTGGAACGTCTACATCGGTGCCATCTGAAACACCTTGGCCAGGGCCTGGTTGTTGTGGTTGATGGTCTGGGTGTTGGCCTATTTGTCTTAGCTGGTTGTCAAGGCGCTGGGCTTCACTACGGTAGTGGTCGCGTTCTTCCCGCATTGCGTCCAGCTCAAGTTGAGATGGGCTTGTTGCGCCAGCAGCGTATTCCAGGTCGGCTATTTGGTCGCGATAATCGCTGATATCGTTGCTTAAGCCGTTCATGCGTATCACTAAAAACACCATAAAAATTAGCACACCTGCTGCAACCACCACTCCAACTATGCGCAGCGGGTTTAAGCCTTCAGTTTCTGTGCCGTAGGCTAATGGTACTGGGGCGGCTGGGCCTCTCGGCTTGCGTGCGCCGCCATCCCTTGGCGGCGGGCCGCTTCTGCGCCTTGGGGCAGATATTAGCTCGTCTGGGTTATATCTTTCACGGAAGCCTTCTAGGTTGTTTTCTGGTTGCGGAGCATCCTTACCATCCCGTGGGTGGCGGAATTCTGGCTTATGCACGGTTTCCACATTTGTTCTTACGGCTGGCATTGGCTCGGGGTTGCGGCGGCGGTCACGGTCGCGGACTCTTTCCCTTGGGCGGGTAAAGCTAGACTCTGCTGGCAACTCGCTTTCGTCTGCGCCATCCATTAGCATAGTTGTTGCGCGGCGGGTACGAGTGCGGGTTTCCTGTTGCAGCGGTTTTGTATCTTGGGAGGCTCTGTCGGCCTCATTTGCACCTGGGCGGCGGGAGGTATTGCGCCCGTAGCCCCTTACAAATTGGCTAGACTTATCTTCGGCATCTTCGTCGAAAAGCCGCCCAACAGCAGCGCGGGAGATATCCTCGCCATATGGCTTCCCCGGTTTGCCGTCGTTTACTGGTTTTCCGTCATGCTCGGTTTTGATTGTTTTTTCGTCATTGGAAGAATCATTCATTAGCATTTGCCTCCTTTTGTGGGTTTGTATCAAGCTTGCGGGTCTTCTTCAACAAGATGCGGCGGGAGCCATTTTCGCAAGCAGAGGTTAATATCTAAAAAATCCAGCGGCTTAGACAGCAAATCGTTCATGCCGTGGTCTAGGAACATCTCTTTTGCACCTTTTATTACATTGGCGGTAAGGGCGACTATTGGCACAGTTTTGCGCCAGCCCCCTAGGTTTCGTATGGTAATTGTAGCTTCTAGGCCGTCTATATCTGGCATCATATGGTCTATAAAAATTAAATCGTATTCTTTTTCCGCAGCTCTTTTAACGCCTTCTCTGCCGCCCAAAGCCATATCTGGGACAATGCCAAAGCTTTCCAGCATGGCCTCTGCCACCATCAGGTTAAGGTCGATATCATCCACCACCAGCACTCGGGCATTGGGGGCTTTAACCTCGGCCAAAAGAGCCCGCTCTATCAAGGTCGTCCCCGTTGCCACAACTAAAGGCAACTGCACAGAGAAAACAGACCCCGTACCGTAAACACTTTTTACAGAAATCTTACCGTCCATAAGCTGGCATAAGTTGTAGGTGATTGCAAGGCCAAGGCCAGTGCCCACGATATTACGGTTGTTGCGGGCGTCTAGCTGCTCGAATGGGGAGAATAATTTGTCTATATCCGCGTCTTGGATGCCAATGCCAGTATCTGTTATATCGAAGCAAAGCAAATCGTCAGCTTTGTAGGCTTTAAAGGTTATTTTACCCTTATGTGTGTATTTTATTGCGTTGGACAAAAGATTGGTGAAAACCTGCCGCAGCTTGCTTTCGTCACCGATAACATCATGTGGTACATCTGGGTCAAGTTCAAAAGAAAGGCCCAGCAGCTTTTGCTTGCACATTACCGCAAACATAGAGCGTAAATGATCTAGCATCGTGGGCAGGTTAATGCTTTCCTTAGTAGTTTCCATCTTGCCGGCTTCTATTTTAGAGAAGTCCAGGATATTGTTGATAATCTCCAGCAGAGAATAAGAAGATTTACGAATGCTGGAAATTTGTTTGATTGCTTCGGCCGGCAAAAATGACCGTTCCAGCGCAGAGCTCATGCCCACGATAACATTCATGGGGGTGCGTATTTCGTGGCTCATGGTAGCCAAGAATTCTGATTTCGCGCGGTTTGCCTTTTCTGCCCGCTCTTTCTCGCGTATTACCTCTGTAATGTCTGACATTGCGATAAACACACCATGGGCGGCGTCTTCAAAGTCGCCATTTACCCATTTTAGCTCTATGCTATAGTAGCGTGGCTCGTCGCTGTGTTTAAAATTTATCCATGTGTCAAAATAGACAGATTTATCTTGGGAAACTGTTGCGCTTAGCTTTTCTTCGGCGTCTTTAAACTGTTGGATATCCTCGGGTGCTAAATATTTTGATAAAACCTCCAGATAATGTGAATGCTTGATAAAGTCGAAATTGGCTAGGTTCATGGCTGTAAGCAAGGATTTACTGGATAAGGTGAAGTTCCAGTTTTCGTCTAGAATGGCGATAATACTTGTGCAGCTTTCTAGCATAATATCTGTGTAGGCTTTTTGTTTTGCATTATTTTGCGCCATGGCCATGCCAAGGGCTTCCTTAGCTTCTAATGCTTTGGAAATCCTGTCTAGCAGGCTTTGGTTTACCCTTAGCTCCCGCGAGAATTTATTGGTTTCGGCCTTTAAGCGAGCATTTTCACATCGCAAAGCTTCAAGCTCTTGCTCAAATGCCGAAATGTTTTGGGTTTGGTCCATTGCACTGCCCCCTTTGCATATTCTTCAGACCTAGAAAAGGCAGATTATTAAAGCAAAATTGTGGAACCTATTGGTTGCGCTACTGGCTATGGAAGTGGGGCAGATTTCGCCGCCGGAGTTTGCCAGCATGAAAGGTAGCTTGTTTTGCAGCTTTTCGGTTATTAAGTTTATTTCTTCAAATTGTTTTACTCCAAAGGCCATGCTGCGAGCTATACATGAATACATAAGCGCACCAGAGGCTTCGCTGGCATGGGCAAGTAGATTGTCTATGGCCGCCCCTGCGGTGTGTATAACATCGTTGCCGTCTCCATTTGCAATGTGCAGAAGGCTGTTTTCTGGCACTGCACCGGCACATAGGGCATGGTTTTCTGGGGTTAGGGTAATAAATATTTTGGATACTGGTGGAGTGCCGTCTTGAAAGTCCACCAAAAACGGTAGCGACGACATGCCGTGCTTTTCTTCTGTGGCGCGAGTTAGGCCTAAATCTTCAAAGTATTTGCTTACAGGCTTGCCGTTTAGTTCCTCTATAACATGGCCGTGGCTTTTGGTTACAATAGCCGCCTTGCCGAACATTGTATCTGCCGATAAATTGGCAACAAAGAATTTTGGCTTAATCTCGCCATAAATAAGTAACATACACATTTTATCTGTATGCTCTTGCCCGTTGGCTATCATAAAACAGGTGGAAAAATCGCTAGAATCGTCTATGGCTAATGTACCAAAACACGGCACGCCGCCAGAAACTTTAGTAAGAACCTCCACGTACTCGTCGCCAGAATTTTGCATTAAAAATGGCGCGAATGGCATGATTAGCGCTGGCTTATCTGGCCTTGTTGCTGTTGCAGCTATGTAGCTGTCGGATATGACGCGCCCAGCCTCTTCTGCTAAGGATGGTGTGAGAACACTTACAAATTCTGCATGGTCGCTGGTTAGCAACATTACTGTAAGCACCAGGCTGCCTGCTTGGGCGGCGGTGGCCTGGGCGAAAGATACCGTGCCAACTAGCTGGAATGGAAGGGCCTCACTTAACGCCTTGACAACCCCAGAAGCAATAAACTCTTGATGGCAAGCGATTATGCCAACTGAGTTTTTGCATAGATTTTTGTCTAGGTTTAAACCAGAAACAACCTCGCTAACTGCAAGGTTTAAATCGTCAAGTTCTGTTGTGTGAGCAACAAAGGTTTTCAACATACTTATCCTCCCATTAATAAATAGAAAAAACCGATAGATAAAATGCCCTATGGAATATCACAGCTATTCTACCAGAAACAGCGAAAGAATCAAGCTTTTACTGCTGCAAAAGGCTATTTGGATATTGTTACCAATTAAATTACCAAATGATGGAATAAAATGCCTTAGTTATGACTATTATTGTAATAGAATTATTTACAAGGAGGATAAAATGGAAAATATTACACAAACGCCCTACGCCCCAAAAACATGGAGCAACTTCGCCATAACCCAAGCTAACCCAACCCGCAAACAAAAAGCGAAAAAACTATCCCAAGAAGATATAGAAATTGTAGCAGCCCTCGAGGCGGTCATAAGCGATATGGACTTTCTACATAATTGCTTCGACCAAACCACCGAAGCGATTCTAGTAGACAGCCTAATATACGAACTAAAAGCCCTAAACCTAAGATACCAATACTACCTTAATCTTTGCAAAGAAAAAGGCATAATCCACGCCGGAATCCCAGAATCGAGGAAATAAAATGGACTATATAATGTGGCTAACAGCAGCCTGCGGAATAGGCTTTGTGGCATACCTGCTATACTCCCGCCAGTTTAAATGGCTTCTAAGCGTGGCAAAAAACGTAATACTAGGAACAGGAGGCATACTGGCAATAAACTTCGCCCTAATAAGTTTTGGCATACAGGTAGGCATAAACGCCCTAACCCTAATAGTTGTGGGCATACTAGGGTTGCCGGGGCTGGGGTTATTGTATGCTACTCGGTTTTTGGTTATGTGATGTTTATGGTCAGTGGCTTCGCCGCTGTTCGTAAGTTCGTTTCGCTAACCCGGCACGACCTGCCGCCCGACTTCTTTCTGGTGGCATTTGGGAAAAACTTGGCATAGTGAAATAAATAAGAAACGGTCTCGCCCGAGCGGCACATTAAACGCCGAGACAAGGCGTTTTTGCCGTGACAGGCGAAACCGATTTCGAATTATTTCACTAGAGTTCTTCTGAAATTGTACTTTTAATTTCGAAAAAGTTACATTTTCAATCTTTTACTTCTTCCGAAATTGCGTTTTTTGCAATTTCAGAAGAACTCTACTATAAAAACTTTAACTTTTGGATTTTGTGGTACCGTATGGTACCATAATTTAGTGAAAATGGTACCGTATGGTACCATTTTTTTATTAAAAACGGCCTTTTTTGACTATTTCTTGAGAGCGCCAATGCCAAAAAACCAAATAAATCCGCCGATTTTTTAAGTTTTTGAAATTTTTTGGTAAAACTTTTTTTCAAGAATTTTTTTTGGAGATGTGGCAGACAAAGATTCTGACGGTTTTAATCTTTGAATTTTCTTAATATTTCGCCTACAGGTCCTTTGATTTTTCATGTTAACCTAAATTATAACAAAAAGGAAAAGGGGTAGATTTTATGAAGGTTAATGTGATCCGGGTTTTACTTGTGCTGGTGGGGCTTATTTCTTTGGCTAATTTGTTGCTGGTTTTGAATGTTTCCAACCCTACCATCGGGTTTGCTTTGCAGGCCGTGGTGTCTGTTTTAATTATTGCTTATGGGGCATTTTTTAAGCTTATACCCAAAAGGGTTCATGTGGCGGCGGTTGTTTTATGTACGTTTCCTGTGGCTTTGGTGGTTTTTTTGTTTATGTATGGCAACACGGGCAATGTGACCTACAGCGAAGATGTTGTTATCGTACTGGGCGCCGGCGTTAGGGGCGAAAGCGTAACAAGGCCACTGGCGCGCCGCCTAGACACGGCATTTTATTATTGGCAGCGCAACCAGGATGCATATATTATAGTGACAGGCGGCCTGGGCAGCCGCGCCACAATAACCGAGGCAGAAGCCATGGCCCGCTACCTAGAAAGAAGGGGCATGCCACGTAGCCGCATTTTGCTGGAGGAATACTCGACATCCACCTACGAGAACCTAAAGTTTGCCCAACAAATACTAAACGAGCATTTCCAAGGCGGCTTTGAAGCTGTGCTGGTAACAAACGACTTCCACATATTCCGCGCAGTGCAAACAGCCCGCAGCCTAGGCCTATCCGTAAACCGCCGCGGCGCATACACAGACTGGTACTCTTGGCCCGTAAATTATCTTCGCGAAATGCTGGCAGTGGTTAACTTCTTGGTGTTTGGATAGGTGAAAGTGGGACATACAGTTGTTGTAAACATACAGGTTTTGTTTCAAAATAGATTTGATAAAAATGATTAATGAATATCCTATTAAACCCTGTTGACTCGACAGTTACGTACAGCTTTATAATGGTCACATCAAACATTATGGAGGTATAAAAAATGGGTAAACTCATTAAAATCCGTGAAATGACATCGCAATACGGCATTTCCGCACGCGCATTGAAGTATTACGAGGAGATGGGGCTGATATCCAGTACCAGAAATGACGACTATGCGTACAGGCTATATGACGATGCCGCCGCACAACGGCTTGAACAGATTTTAGTCTTACGCAAACTGAACATCAGCATCAAGGATATCCAACGGATATTTAACACCGCCGGTTCGGATGTTGTTTTAGAAGTGCTTGGAAAAAAGGTTGATGCTATTGACGAGGAAGTGTCCCTATTGCACGAACTCAAAGAGATTGTTTTGGATTTTATACATCACATTGAACAATCCGATTTCGGCAAGGAATCTGACATTAAACTGTTATACGAAAAAGCGAAGAAACTTGAAACTCAACTTGAAAATACGGATTATAACGGCAATACAGCGAATGTGAACCGATTGATTGATGTAACGGAGAAATTAGCAAAAACACCGGAAATAATCCAAAAGAATTCCCACTGTTATTTGATATTTAACCTAAAAGATAAAAACAGTGTCATTGAGGCCTGTAAACTGTATTGCGAAGCGTTTGGCGCAGAAAAAACATCGGAAGATACATCTGCTAGTGATTGGATTGCTGACTGGATTGGAATAAATATAAGAGTATTCAATTTTGGAGTATTCTTACAATCAGTAGATATGCCTAGCAATAGAGGTGCTTGTTGTATTAGCTTTTCAACAGAGCAGGGTCTACGAAAAGCATATGATTTATTATCAAAGAAAGCCGAAGAATCCAACCTTCACTTGGATTGGCACTGGACACCTTTGGCTGCGGTTGTAAAAGACAAATTC
>WQVK01000012.1 GCA_009784025.1 Defluviitaleaceae bacterium | reverse complement strand
GCGAGAGGTGTACGCATAGTAATATGTTTAGCTGACTCGTACTAATAGTCCGAGGGCTTGTCCTATTTGGCAAGCACTTATTCTTTCGCAAGTCTTCCTTCTTTGTATTTAGTTTTTAATGTGTTTGATATGTTATTTAATCCTCGATAGCTCAGCGGTAGAGCACTCGGCTGTTAACCGATAGGTCCCTGGTTCGAATCCTGGTCGGGGAGGATTTTAAGGCTTGTAGCTGTGGCTACAGGCCTTTTTTGTATGCAAGCGAGATGTTGGAAAACAAAGGCGGCAAAGCCGATTTGTTCTTGAGGGTGATACTAATGTTTAACACAAGAAAAGCTGCTATTGCTGCGCTGTTTCTTACTGCAGTTTTGTGGAGTTCGGGCGGCCTTGCATTTCGTATGATGACATTGGACAACGGCCTGGCCATTTCTGGCTACCGTAGTTTTTTTGCCGCTATTTTTTATGTGATTGCGTTTCGGGCGTTGCCTAAAATGGAAAACACTGGCTGGTTTAAGGCCAGTATTTTTGCGTATATGGCTACAACAACGCTATTTGTTGTGGCCAATACATTAACAACCGCGGCAAATGCAATTGTTCTGCAATATACGGCGCCCATTTTCACATGTATTTTCATTTTCTTCATATACAGGACGAAGATTCCTATGCGTGATATGATTGCTACGGCAATTATTTTTGTGGGCATTGCGGTGTTCTTTTTTGACTCGCTGGCAATGCAAGTTGGCACGGCGGCCACTGTTGGCAACACAATTGCTGTGGCGTCTGGTGTTAGTTTTGGCTTGCAGGCTGTTGTTATTGGGCGAACTGCCAAGCCGCACAATGTTTTTACTTATGGCAATATGTTTAATGTTCTTATTGCGTTGCCATTTATTCTGCAAAATCCAATCACATCGTGGCTGGATTTGGGCATAATAATTTATCTTGGCGTTGTGCAAATTGGGCTGGCGTATTTGCTGTTTTCATTTGCAGTAAAAAAGGTAGCGCCCCTGGAATTAATACTTATTCCGGCGCTTGAACCGCTGCTTAACCCAATTTGGGTGTTTCTTTTTGACGGCCAAGCCCCAACCCTGTTGGCAATTGGCGGCGGCGCAATAATTATCGTTACGATTGTGGTGTGGAGTGTGTGCAAGGAATTGCCTGGTGACCGTGTTTAGGCTTTATAATCGCTCCACCTACTCGCAATTGTGTGGGTGGAATGCGGAAAAAATCACAATAAAATTAAATTGAATTTTTCATATTTTTGAAAGATGGCTTGTTTGGCGGCATTCTGATATGCCGGAGCTGTAAAAACATGCAAAAAGAAGCCTTTTTAACAAAAAAACGGTACCATACGGTACCATTTCTTCTAAATTACGGTACCGTATGGTACCATTTTTTTTGCAGTTTGAAAAATTATTGCGGAAAAAATGTATATCATTCTCGTTGGCAAAATTACATGAAGAAGCCGCAATTATCAATTTATTCAAGATATGCTATTATATAGCCAATGTAAAGCTCGTATATCAAGTCCGCTTGCCCTGGCATCCCAGGGCAAATCCCACGGTTTTAACCAAAGTAGGTGACATATGGACAGAATTATCATGCATATAGATATGGACGCGTTCTTCGCGGCGGTGGAGATCCGTGACAACCCAGGCCTGGGGGGTAAGCCGCTTATTATTGGGGCGTTGCCCAGTGAACGTGGGGTAGTTGCTACTTGCAGCTACGAGGCGCGGGTATTTGGGGTGCGCTCTGCCATGAGCATAAAGGAGGCGTATCGCCGCTGCCCCCATGGGGTTTACATGCACCCCAGCATGGGCAAGTATGCGGCGGCGTCGCGGCAGGTGCATAAAATCTGGGGCGATTATACGGATATTTGCGAGTATATTTCGCTAGACGAGGGTTTTTTGGATATTACGGGTACGTCGCATTTGTTTGGTGGGGCGACTGCCATGGCCCGGGAAATAAAACGCCGGACGGTGGATGAAGTGGGGCTAACTTGTTCGGTTGGGGTGGGGTATTCCATGATGTCTGCAAAATTGGCCAGTGAGGAGAAGAAACCCGATGGTTTCTTTGTGATACCCACAGCGCAGGATTTGAAAAACTTGATAATTGACCGCAATGTGCGGGTTATCTATGGGGTAGGGGCAAAAACGGCAGAAGAATTGCAAAAAATTGGCATAACAACAGTGCGGCATGTTCTTGAAAACAGCCAAGCCGTGGTAGCGATTTTGGGCAACCATGGCAGGCAAATAATCGAGCTTGCAGCCGGGGTGGACACGCGTAGGGTAACTGCGTATTCGGAGGCGAAATCCATTGGCACAGAGCAGACTTTCCAGCAGGATATTACAGATTTTGACTATTTAAAGGATGTGCTACTGCTTACAGCGCAACGGCTAAGTTTTGACATTAAATTGAAGAAGCTATACGCCAACACCATTACATTAAAAGTGACGTATTTCGATATGAAATCCATAACCCGCTCTAAAAGCGGAGAAGCCACGGATAAAACCGCTGTAATTTACGAAACTGCCGCAGAATTGCTGGATAAAATAGAGCGGCGGCCAATCAGGCTTATTGGCATAACGCTGAATAATTTGACAGAAACGCCAAATCTTCAGTTTACATTATTTGACGAAGGCAGAGATTTGGATGATGATAAACTAAGCGACGCCATGATGAAATTGCAACTTAAATATGGCCGGGGGATAGTAAAAACCGCCAGCGTGCTTCGGGCAGAGAAGCGGCTCACAGAAAGCGATGAACCTGCCGAAACCCCACAAGATAACAGCCAAGCATGATTTACAGGTTATAGTCAGTAGTCTGTACGAAACGCGTACGCAAGCGCGTTTTAAGCAAAAGCTGGTGGAGATGTGGGCAGCGAAGCCTTTAACGGTTTTTACTATATATGCAACCTAGACAAAACCAGAGATTCATATTAAAATAACAAAGTGCGTTAGACAGAATCCGACGGAGATGTCATAATAACTGCATAACATTGAAAGAGGGAAAAGTGAAATGTTTAAAAAAACTGTGTTTTGTAAGGTAATTGTGGTTGTTTTTTTGCTGGCGTATTTGTTGCCGGCACAGTTTAATGCTACGCCAATAGTTCTTGCGCCCAGCAGCGGCATAGACGTTGTGTTGGTTGTAGACACCAGCGGTAGCATGCGTACGGCAGACCCAGAGCGTATTGCGCTAGAGGCAGCCACGTTGTTTATAAGCATGATGGAAACAAGGCATTCTCGCATTGGTATAGTGCCGTTTTCTGGCACAGTGCACAATACGGTGCCACTTACACCTATAGACGACCTTGATATAAGGAATGAGATTAGGCGTTCTGTTTCTGGGCTAGAGTACCAAGGTTGGACAGATATAGGCGCAGGCTTGCGCGCCGCGGCAGAAATGCTGCTAGAATCGCCTTCAGATAACGTGCCCATGATTTTGTTGTTTACAGACGGGCATATAGACCTAGGCGGCGGCGTAATCCGCCCAGAGCAAGATTCTTACGACGATACCTGGTGGGTGCTAGAAAATCTAGTAGATACACCAATTTATACCATAGGGCTAAACTACGACGGCGCGCTGAATGTAGATTTCTTAGAATATCTGGCCAGCAGAACCTTCGGCACATCTCATATAATAGAAGATGCAGGAAGGCTGCCGCAAATTTTTAACGAAATTTTCGCAAGCCATATCCGCACATCTGTAGAAACAGTGGATGCTTTTATTGCAGATGGAGATTATACTAATGTGCCAATTCTTATAGACAGCCCCTTTGTTGCAGAGGCCAATATTATAATGCTGTCTTCGCAGCCCATACAAAGCGTGCGCCTGTTCGACCCCAACGATGTAGAGATAGAATTTGACAATGTGACATATACTTTAACATCGGCAAATCGCTATTCTATGATTAAAGTAATGACACCCATGGAGGGCGAGTGGATTCTTCGGGTGCAAGGTGTGCCAGAAGACCATGTAACGGTAAATCTGATTTACAACTATGTAATAGATGTGGTTTTTGCAGTTACCCAGCCAGGTATGACAGGCGTTTTCTTCGACCCTGCGGCGCCGCTTACAGTTACGGCGGGGCTATTTAGCCATTTGTCTGTACCGCAGCTGCAACAGTTGCTAGAACAGTCCTCTGCAGAACTGCAGATCACAAGCCTAGAGGGCGATACAATAGGCATACTTCCCATGTTTGTGGCCGGCAACACCTTTACCCTGGATATAAGGCCGTATCCACCGCAAAACATTAGGCTTTTTATAAACGTAACCCACCCAGACTTTGATATAACCACAACCACAGTTACCATAGTATATGATTCAGAACTGCTGGAAGAAATCCTGCGGGACCCACCACCACCTACGCCAACCCCAACGCCGCTTCCCACCCCAACACCCACGCCAGACCCAACCGCAGAACTAACCCCACCCCCCACGCCAACTCCACCACCAGCCCCCCCCACGCCAGACCCAACTCCAGAACCTACACCAGAGCCAGATGAACCAGGCAGTGGCATAAACTTTATAATAATTATACTGCTGGCAGTAAGTGCATTGTCTGCCATAATTGCTGCCATACTATTCATAACACAGCGTGATAAGCGCAGAATTTTTGCAGGATATCTAGAGCTGCGGGCATTTGTTAATGGAAAATACACAGCCCTTGAAGTGCCAGATTTAAGCACATTTGCCGGGCGTATTTCCCTTGCAGAATTTATCCGCACCAGCCTAGGTGCTAGGGCAAGGCGTATCATGGAAGCCGATGTCCCCCTAGAAGGCGTGTATATTCAGCCAGCATCAGTAAATAACCGCCCAAGGCTACAGCTAACCGCCGACGGCGCATGTGATATCACAGACAATGACGGCGTAGCCATCCCTCTAAAGAAATATTTCTGGGATAAGGATAGGCAGCTTATATTTGCAGAAAAAGACGGCGAAAATCAAATTGAAATTGCCTATCGTGTAAACGAGGACTAATCAGTACAACCACCAGGGAGGACATATATGAAACTGTCGGCAGAGGTAAAAGTTGAGTTGCAAGCACTCGACTGCGAGTATGGCGGGGGCATCTCTACTGCAAATACCCGTACAGACGTAATAGACAGCCCCATTTTAATATTGGGGCTGGGGGGAACAGGAACAGAAGCTCTAATCCGTGTAAAGCACGCGATTAGCAAGCAATTTAAGCTTGGTACTTCTACCAATGGCCGCAAAATGGATAAGCCTCCCCAGATAGAATACATGGCTATCGATTCTGATAATAATATGAAAAACCTGAGCTATAGCGGCACAGGTTTTTCTGCCGACGAGTTTCTATGCCTAGACACATCCAACCTCACATCCATATACAAAAACCGCGACACCGTTTTCAAAAATTCAATACAGGGCTGGATAGCAGATAATCTGCGCCTGCAACAAGTAAAACATGGCGCAGGCGGCATAAGGCAAGCCGGCCGCCTGCTGCTTACCATAAACAGTAACAATGTAGTATCTATGTTAACTGAAAAAATAAACCGCCTAACATCCAACCGCAACGCCAACAACTTGCTATATGTGTTCATTGCGGCGGGCTGTGCAGGCGGTACGGGCAGTGGCATATTCATAGACGTCCCCTACATCGTGCGTAAAATAGCAGAGCAGCGCGGCTTCGAGGCAGAGAATATCGGCATGATTTTTCTGCCAGATGTTACTCTTGCAGACAGCACCATAGACGGCTCTGCCGCGTTAAATATTAAAGCAAACGGCTTCGCCGCCCTAAAAGAGCTGGATTATCTTATGAATATCGAGCGCAACGGCGAAATTTTTGACCATCTATACGCAGACCTTGAAGTAAAAACAAACCAACCACCATACGACCTTTGCCATCTAGTAAGCGCCAAAGACGAAAACGGCAAGCTAGCCCCTGCCGCCAAAGATTATTGCATGAATGTAGTGGCAGAAACCATCATCAACTTTATAGCTAGCGAAGAAGTGGTAGACGGCCAAAGCTACACCATAACATCGTATCTATCAAATATCGAAAATAACCGTGCTGCCTTTATAATGACCCATCAAACCAAGCAGCCCGTAAACTATATCTACAATATAGTAGGTGCATCCAGCGCGTCCTTGCCGGTGGAATATTTGCTAAACTACCTCACCTGGAAGATGTTCAGCGAGCTGGATCATTTGAAAGATAATGCTCCAAGCTTTGAAGAAGCCCAACTAATGCTAGAATCATTTAAAATAGACCTGCCCACCCTAGAGCGCGTATTAAGCCAAGACAGGCCAAAGGTGCGCGACTTCAAGCAATATGACCATGTTGTGCTACAAGAACGCCCAGATATCATAGAAGATGCTGTAAAAAAAGAACTGGCCAACCTAGAAGACCATTACAGAAAAATATCTGAAGATATAATCGAAAATTTCCTGGCTGCCCTAGACGACAAAAACAATATCTTCCATCAGCATTTTACAGACCTAGAAACAGGTCCGTATTATGCTCTTAAATCCCTATCTGATCTATTTGAAACATCACTGCCTCGTATCATAGATAATGTTCGCAAGATGGAAATACAGAAAAAGCGCGTACACCGTGACAGCCTTACAGCCCTAGAGCTAAGCCGCAACGCCGCTACAGAAAAACTACGCAGAAAAACCCTGTTTGCCCGCTCTAAGGCTGCCACCATTATAGAAACTAACGAAAATTATATGCGCCTTACCGGCCGCAACCTAATGTACGATGCAATAGACCGCATTTACAATGTGGTCCTGGCTAAGCTAGAGGAGCTGTTTAACGACACAATAGACAGCTACTGCGAGCTGTTGACAACATTTAAGGAATTGTTTGACAAATTTAAGGATATCAAGCGTGCAAATGCCATGGACGCTAATTTTTCGTGGGATTTGGAAGATGCACATTCCTTCTGTGAAACTTTTGAAGAAGACGCCAGTAACACAGTGGATTACAAAATGTCGCTAAAGCGCCTACTGCAAGATATGATGGCGCAGCCAAGCTGGAAGCCCGGCATAAACCACACCATAGTGGAGAATTTGAACGATTTTATTACCAGCCAATTTCAAAGTGTGGTGTACAAATCCCTGGACTATTACTTTAACATGATGTCTGACGCCAAAGATGTGAGCATTGGCGAATATGTTGACGATAAGGTAAAAACCCTGCATGAAAGTGCAATGGTAATGTTCCCGATAAACCATATACCAAGCGGCCTGCATATAACTTTTCCGCCATATGCGTATCTTTCTGTGCCATCTAACGCGCCAAAAATCCGTAGCGTAATGCAGGAATTGTCAATAGGCGGCAAAGTGCCAAATATCAAATTTAGCAAAATGAACCATCGGCTGTACATGCTAAACCTGAAAATAGCCGTGCCATTGTACTGCTACAAAGAGCTAAACGACTACGAAGCCGTTTATGAAAACTCTCTGAGCAAAATAGCCGGGGTGCATCTATATGAAAGCCCCCTTTGCAACTGGAAAAACCTACCCTCACCAAACTACGACCAGTTATGGACAAAGGAACACGAAAACAACCGCGAGCGCATTAAAAACAACCGCCTGCGGGAAATCTTTGACGCAGCAATAAAGCTAGAAATAATCCGCCTAGACGAGCGTTCTCGCCGCCTATACGGCATATATGGCGACCCTGTGGACTTGCATAAGCGTTATGCAGAAATTGAGGCCCGCATAGAAGAAAAAACCCTAACTGCTGCCAAAGCGAGGGAAATAATTGCCGAGCTAAATGCCTTCCTGGCAGACCCAGCCCGGGAAAAATATAACATGAACTTGTTCGACACAGAATTTATAGAAGATACAGACTCGCCAGATTTGGAATATGCAAAGGGTGTGTTTATTTACATGCCAGCATTAAACGAAGCCATAAGCTACGAGATTCAAATGCGCCAATATGTTAACGACCTCAAGGCCAAGCTTACAAAAATTGACCTAAGCGAGGTGAAATACAACCATTTTGCACAATTGTTATACATGGATGTAATAACCAAAAACCGCAAAAATTTCTGCTATTCAATAGATGGGGATACCCATATCCTATTTACAACTCAAACGTTATCTGAACAGTACGTGGAATATGATGTGTTCCAGGCGTACCTTAACATGGACGAAAGTGTTGCGTCTCACCTGCAAAAGCGCGCCCAAGAGGACGAAAATCGCTTCACAGACCAACAATTTATAATACTGGTGCAAAATATAGGCGAGTATATTAAGGCCTATACTGAAAAACTAGAGCAGCTTGAAGCAAATTACTCCAGCGAGCGTGATGCCGCGCTGAAGATAATCTTCTATCAAACAATGTTAAATGTGTTTACAAGGGAGAAGAAAGTCCTGTCATGAGTATTTTGACTAATATTCCAGTTGTTTTTATCGCATTCGGCCAAGGCGATAGTATTTGGGAGCAGCTAGAACCCGCATTAAACAGCTATGCAAATGGGATTGCGTACATTAACCCACAGGAAAATGTTAGCGATTCTTGGCTAAAAAGCGAAGTGGGGCGTATTTGGAAGGATTTTTTAGCCCAGGGTAATAATGGTGCCGATATAATACGGGTAAACTATATTATTGGCACAGATGAATTTGGGCTGGACCTTCCCACTTTGCGTGTGCAATTGGAGCATTATATTTTGGAACTTTATCCTGCCGGGGCGTTGGTGGATATTTATTGTTTGCTAGATGACACAAAGCTGCTAGATGAAGGCAGCAGCCGCAAGCCGATAGTAAAAATGCTAAAGGCACAGCAAGCTGCCGGCGCAAATGTATATCTTATGTCAAACCTAACCAGCCAAAATGTGTTGGCGACCAACGAATCTATAGCCAACACCATGGCTATGCTAACCTTATTTAAAGATTGCGCGCCAGATTTTTATGTAACAGGGGCAGATGCCTCACGGTACAATGAGTTATATTTCTTAGACAATTGCTATAGTAGAAACCAGGGACAGTTTTTAACCGCCAGCAGTCTAAACGTTAACGTGCCGCAAGATGGCTTGAAGGCGCTGCTGATGGCAGAACTGCTTTCCCTTGGCAAGGAAGCACCATTTATAAAAGACAAGCCACCCATGCGGGAATCTGCGTTCCAGGAAACATCCATAGAGCAAAAACCGCAAATTTCCATGGAATATTTGATGGGCATGGCTATACCAGAGGTGGATGGCAGCCTAAAGCTAACCAGAGGGCAATGGCTTTCGCGGCTTTTTGGTAGCCGTTTGCAAAACCTTGTGGATGCCAACCATACAGAGCAATCCCAAAGCCCATTATCTCGTATAATAAATGATGAAGAGAACCTATACGACCTACTACGCTACACCAGTAGCGACGGCATTTATACGGCTTACACAGATGCAGCCCTGGCAAAAGGCGAAAAGGAACTGCAAATGGCAGAAGCAGAACTGCGTGCCTGGATGGACAGCAGCCTAGACCTTACAAAGGGCAGCCCAGAGGCAGAGAAGCGTAGGCTTTCGCCGCTGGTGACACAGGATATATGGCCGTATATTATAGCTTCCGGCTTTTTAAATAGGCAGTATAAAATCTGTGCGCTGCGGAATAAAATAACAGTGTACGAAGCACGCCGTGATGCCATCGCGGCAGCCAATGCCGAGCTTTGCAGGTATCAAAGCCGCGCTAACCGTATTATAGATAAATTTTTGAAAGATGCGGCCATCATGGACGAGGCCTTTGCACCGTTTTCTCCATGTGCTTCGGATTATTTCCGTAAACTTTTTGCAGAATATGCTGCACAAAACCGAGATGAATTAGCAGAAATAGCCGCCAAGCTAACAAAGGCCATAATAGACGATAAGCAGCAAGACCATATAAACGGCCTTGCCTCATATATAAATGATAGTGTATTAACCTCGTCTATTTTTAGTAGGCCAATTATGGAGACAATGCACGAGCTTGTTACAGAAAGCGGCCGCGGCAACATAGCTACAGCCCTTGGTGAATGGGTGTTTAACCACCGCCAATGGAATATTAAGCTAAAATCTGGCTATAAAAACCTGCATACAGAAATAAACATCTATATGCCAGCCCAGGGCGCGGCAGATGTTAAAGAAAAATACGAAGAACGCGGCCTCGGCCGCATGAATCTTTTTGCAGATGCAAGTGCAGACCGGGTGGCAGTGCTTTACCATGCGGGGGCATTTAGTTTAGATGATTTGTATTATGCAGGGCTGTATGATAGCCAAGCAGACACAATAGGTGAACGATGAATAGACAATATGTACTAAGCCCAGAACCCAACCTAGCCATGGGGCTGCGGAATTTTTCTTGGCGGATGCACAGCAACCAAGCGACCCTAGAATGGGATTGGCCGATAGAGCGAGATACCAGGTTTGCTCTAGTTTTTGAATGCGAAGACGAAAACCCGGACATCGCCAAGCTGATAGAAGAAAAGCATCCTCACGAGATTGTGCCGCGGGATTTATCGTCACAGTTTGCTGCCGCTATCACCAGAGATAGATGTAAATTCCTTTTGAGCCCAGCGTATTTTGACGAAAACAATACCGTGGTGGTATGCCACCCCACCGTGCAATCGGATTGGATATATAAGCGTGCTGTAGTGGACGCCAGGGCAGTGTACAAGCCCGTGACGCTTGGCCAGTACAAAAGGGTGGATTTGCATGTGAAAGTAAAAGATTCTAGCCGCCTAGATCATTTGATAACAGTGTTAACCTACGATGTTTTGGAAAATGGCGGCCGGGTTGCCACATATTCCTTCGACGAGCAGAGCCTGGCAGAACCAGGGCATATGTATATAAAAAAGGAACAGACCATAAGATTTACTATACGAGAAGATGCTAGGCATTTATTCGATTTAAAGCAACATTAGGAGGTGTTTATGCTAGCAAAAAAGCAAGAACATGCAATCTGTCCGTTTTGTTGCCATAAATTTAACCCAAACCAAGCAGATTTTAGGCTTAGTTCTGGGAAAGTAAACACAGATGATAAATTGTTCAATTATTACCTAAATATTCTTCATGATTCTATAAAAACCGCAACCGCAAAAGCGCAGCAAAATCCAGCAGTTTCCATCGAAGATAAAACAATCGAATACGACGAAACCGATATCGAAAGATACGGCTTTGTGCATCGTATCACCCCAAACAACGGCAAAGGCGAGGCCACCGAACAGCGCCTATGCCCAAACTGCCACAACAACCTGCCAACAGGCTACGGGATGCGCGATTCTATACTAATATCCGTGCTGGGGGATGCCCGCTCTGGCAAATCAGTGTTTCTTACTGTGCTGGTGGCAGAGCTGGAGAACAACTCAGACTTTGTGTCAAAACTCACGTTTATTGGTGACAAGCAAGTGCGTGAGAATTTTTACGAAACCTACCAGCGCCCGCTATTTAGGGAGCATACCCTAATAAGCTCTACAAAGCGCAAAAAACTCCCGCCATACGCATTTAACTTCTGGTACCAATATAAAGACGAAAACGGAAGCACCCAGGAAAACGCAATAGATGTAATCTTCTACGATATAGCCGGCGAAGACCTGCGCGACGAAGTTGGAATCCGCAACAATGGCTTTAACATCAAGCATTCTTCCGGTATAATCTTCCTAATAGACCCCACAAACTTCACCAGGTTATCAGACCTTTTCCGCTTTTCTGACGCAGCCCTAATAGACGCCATACCAGAAAACAACTCTAACCAGGCAGTATTCGACAACCTATACAACTACTTTATAGGTATGGATCGGGAAAAAAGCGCCATACCCACGGCCCTAGCAATCTCCAAAGCTGACCTCTTTAAACATGTGAGCCTAAGCTTTTTTGGCAACAGGCCAGAAAACCGCATTCAAAACCTATTAAAAGACGAAAAACACCGAGGCGCAGTTAACATGCAAGCCCTAAAAGGCATAAACCACGAAGTAAAAGAACTAATAACCCACCTGAGCGAAGACGGCGTACTAAACAACGCAATAGGCTGCTTCAAAAACATCAATTGCTTTGCCGTATCTAGCCTGGGCAAAAAGCCAATAGTAGAAAAAATAAGCGACCCAGACACCAACGAAACCGTAGAAAAAGGATTCATAGACGGCCAAATAGAACCATTCCGCGTAAAAGAACCTTTCTACTGGATATTAATGCGCCACCAGCTACTACTAAAATACGAAAATGGCCGCTACGAATTCCATGGCGACGGCCCTTCCGAAGAAGAAATAGAAAAAAGCCTCACATTGTGGAATAGGATATTGAAGATGTTTGATTTTTTTAAGAGGTTCAAAAGAATGTAAAACCGTCAGAGGCTTCGCCTCCGACACCTCCAAAAACTTTTTTGAAAAAAGTTTTACAAAAAACTTTAAGTTTTAGGATTGGATTTGCGAAAAAGCCTTTGTTTTGGGGCTTTTTTTGTTTTGCAGTTATTGCTTGAGGCTGTTTTTTGCGAAAAAGTGGTACCATACGGTACCATTTTGTCCTAATTATGGTACCGTATGGTACCACAATCTAAAAAATTTGAACAAAAAGGGAGGCGCGCAATAATTGCGCCTCCCTTTTCCAACATTAATGTTAAAGTTTTTTGCTTCTTTTTTTCAAAAAAAGAAGTGGAGGTGTCGGAGGCAAAGCCTCTGATGGTTTTGGTTCTAAAAAAACAACAGCACAACAATGGCCAGCGCAAACACATAATACAGGGCGAAGTATTTTAGTTTTGCTTTTTTTATTAGAGATAGCATGAAGTTTATGGCTAGGTAGCCGGATATTGCTGCGGTTATAAAGCCTGCGGTTAGGTTTAGGAAGTTTAGGTCGTCTAGTAGGATGCGGCCAGAAAAGATGTGGCCTGCGCGTAGGGCTATTGCACCAAAGGCTGTGGGGATGGACATTAGGAATGAGAATTTTGCGGCGCTTTCTCGGTTAAGGTCGCGGGCTAGGGAGGCGGTTATGGTGCTACCAGAGCGGGTAAGCCCTGGGAAAACGGCCACGGCTTGGGCTAGGCCAACTAGGACGGCGTCTATAATGCGTAGGGATTTTATGTCGCGCTCGCCTTTGGAGTATTTGTCGGATAGCAGCAGGATTACGCCGGTTATTACAAAGCCTACGGGCAGGAAGCGCACTAGGTGAAACATTTCTTCAATGTAATCTTGAAATAACAGCGTGACTATAATCAGGGGCAAAGTGGCGATTATAAGCAGCGCCGTCATTTTTTGGAAGGGGTTGCGTATTAGCGCTATCACATCTTTGTGGAACACCCACAAAAGGGGTATTAGGCTGCCCATGTTTAACACTATTATAAATGTCAAGTTGTCTTCGCCGGTGATGCCGAATATATGGTGAAACACCAACAAATGCCCAGAACTGGACACCGGCAAAAACTCAGACAGGCCTTGTATCAGGCCCAAAATTATTGCTTCTAGCAGGCTCATGTTATCTACTCCAAGACGGGGCTTGTGGCTACGCCGCTTATTATTACGGTGAAGGTTTCACCCATTATTTCTATTTCTTCTGGTATGGTTATTTCTGTGGCATCGTCTTCTTTGCCTAGCACTGTGGCGGTTTCTTCCTTTACATCTATAAAGAAATGGATGCCCTCAGTGGTGACGAATTTCCCGGTTACTTCATAGGTTGGCTGTAGGTACGAGCTCATAAGCAGCGCGATTAGGCCAAAGTAGATAAACAGACCGGTGATATCCTTTAGAGATGTAATCACCGGTGCAGACCCTGCGGCCTGGTCTACCTTAAGCTTGATTAGCGCAAAAGGCACAAGAAAGCCTAGCAGCGCAGCCAGGGTCATGGTTGCCAGCAGCGCAATGCCAACGGCCAAACCAAGCATGGGCATACCAAGCCATATGGTAATAACTGCCCCGGCCACTGTACCAACCATAATCCCCATAGTAAGGCCAACAATAAGCTCTTTTAAGAATGGTTTCGTAAACTGGCGCACATTTATATGCCCAAGCACAACCCCCCTGGCAAATACAGTTGAAGATTGCGTACCCACATTGCCGCCCATATCCATAATCAGCGGTATGAAGAAGGCCACTATTACTACGCTTTCTAAAATATCCTCGAAACCTTCTATAATAAGGCCGGCTGCCATGCCTGCTGCTAGGGTGATGACCAAAAAGGGTAGGCGAACCGCCCATATCTTCCAGATGCTACCTTTTGTTAGCACCTCGCTACGGCCTGCTTCTTTGCTGGCTATATCTGCGAAACCTGCCGCGTCTAGAATGTCTTCGGTGGCTTCTTCTTCTAAGATATCTACGGCGTCGTCTATGGTTACTATACCTACCAGGCGGTTTTCGTGGTCTACTACTGGGATTGCCAGCCAGTCTAGCCTTTGTAGCAGGCGGGCTACCTCTTCTTGGTCTGTATCTGTGGTTATTTTGGCGGAGATTTCGTTCATTACATCGGCAACTTTGGCGGTTGGGCTTGCTATCCATAGGTCACGTAGCGAGATTACGCCTTCCAGCTTCCTGGCGTCGTCTGTGATGTATATTGTGTAAATTGTTTCTTTTTCCCTGGCGTTTTGCTTTATTTTTTCTAGGGCGTCTGCCACGGTTAGGTTGCGGCTTACCCGCACATATTCTGGCGTCATGATATGGCCCGCTGTTTGGGCTTTGTAGCCCATTAGCAGGTTGGTCATTTCACGCTCCTTGGGAGAAAGGGCGGCCAGCATTTTTTTAACAAAGGTTGCTGGCATCTCGTCGAACAGGCGCACGCGCTCGTCTGGGTCTAGGGCTGTTATGATTTCTATTGCGGATTCTTCTGTAAAGGAGCGGATTAGCCGCTGCTGCTGACCTGTGTCTAGCCGCTCGAAAACGAAGAGGGCTTTGTTTTTAGACAACATGCGATAGGCCACGGCCTGTTCTTCTACAGATAATGCTGGGAAAAGCTCTAGAATATCAACTTCGTTGGCTGTGTTAAGCAGGTTTTTTAGGAATGTCATGTCCTTTTCGTTTATGCTTGCTAGGACTGCCTTTAGTAAATCATTCATGGTTTTTACCTCCAAAAATTAGATTTTTGGGCGCCTAAATAACAGAATGGAACCTGTGATTTTCGGTCGCCCGTCTGGGTCTGGGTTGCGCTTACTGCCTTCTTCCATTCTGTTTTCACCTGCCTCTATTTTGAAATAAAAAAACCTCTATCACCATTTGCGCGCGGTGACAGAGGGTATCCTCCATAAACATACCCGGCCAGCGGCCAGGTATATCCCATTCACCGTTCAAGCTTTAACTCTACAGGGCATGATGTTGCACTATTCCATGCCTTGGATTCGACATGGACTGTTAGCCAGCTGATCGTGTCTCCACGATTTCGCGGCAGCAACCCGTATCCCTGTAGTAGCCTCACCTACCGAAATGGTTTATAACGTGGCTAAGATATCATTAGGGTTGGAGTTTGTCAAGATATTTCAATTTCTACAAAAATAGCCATGAGGCCATAGATTATCAGCGCTGCGCCAGAGATGATATGGCTTGCGGCGGGTGGGATGCGTTGCATGGTTTTGCTGCGAGCCAGGTGAAATGATATGGCAGAATAACCAAAATGCGCCGCCGCTACCACAACGGGGATAAGCCAGGTTGAGTATGGCATAAAGATTAAACTTAGCCCCATTGTTATTAACATGGCTTCGCCGCTCATGACCAGGCCCACCATGGCTATGGATTTTATGGAAAGGGCAGCGGCTTGCCTTTTACAGGTGATGAAATAATGCAGGATAAACCATAACCCAAGGCCAATGAAGGCGAAACCCACAACTAAATCCGGGTCTATTGGTATAAGTTCGTAAACCAGCCCCGCCAGCAAAAACCCGGCGAAACAAAGCCCCAGCAGGGATAAATTTATTACCGCGAGGTACATAAAGCGGCATTTTTTTTGCAAGCCTAGCGAAAGGCCGATAAAAAATGCATCTACGGATACGACAAGCCCGGACAGTAAAGATAAAAGCATAACTTAAGCCCCCTGGCATAAAATTAGATTAAGGAAAACATGTTTCCTAAAGCTAATTTATGCCAAGCATGGGAGGAAGGTTACAATGGCAGAAAAATTCTACACATTAAAAGGTTATGCCTTGCAAGAAGCCAATGCAATAACATCGTCTATGGAAGATTATTTAGAAATGATTTACAGAATCCACCAAGACGGCGAAGCCGTAAGAACCGGCCAGCTAGCCGAGAAGCTAAATGTAAAACCATCCTCTGCCACAAAAATGGTAGAAAACCTAAAAAACCAAGGCCTAGTAACAGCCGAAAAGTACGGCCATATAAAGCTAACACCCAGCGGCAGCAGGCTAGGGGAGTACTTAATGTACCGCCACGACACCCTTCACGATTTCCTATGCTACATAAACCATTCTGAAAACGAGCTGGAGCAAGTGGAGAAAATAGAGCATTTTATCAATAACGAGACAGTGGATAATATAAAAAATCTATTAGAAAATTTAGAATAGACTTCTTCCGAAATTCCCGTAGGGGTTTCGGAAAAGTTACATTTTCAATCTTTTGCTTCTTCTGACATTGCGTTTTTTGCAATTTCAGAAGAACTTTAATAGGTCTAAATAGTTATAGAAGATGCGGCGGCAATTTGCGGCCGCATTGTTTTTTGTGCAATTCAGTTGGTCGTAAATTGCGACCAACTGAATCTCACGGCCAGCCGCCGGGTTCGCGAAGCGAATTTTATAAAAAGCGGTGGATGTGTGGCTGGCGAAGCCTCTGGCGGTATTGTCCTTTAACCCCTCGACAAATTATAATAATTTGTCTATAATGATACATGTAGCCGCTTGGCGGTTGTACAATATTCACAAATAGGAGGTAATTTATGAAGGTTTATTCGGCAAGTGAGATTCGCAATGTGGCAGTTCTTGGGCATAGTGGTTGCGGCAAGACAACCGTGATGGAAGCCGCCCTTAATGTGTCTAAAGTAACAAACCGCATGGGACGCACAGACGACGGCAACACAGTTTCAGACTACGATGCGGAAGAAATAAGGCGCAAGGTATCGGTAAGTGCGTCAATTATTCCGGTTGAATGGCACGATACGAAGATAAACTTCATAGATACCCCTGGTTTCTTTGATTTTATTGGTGCTGTTAAGGAAGCGGTTAGTGTTAGCGACGCGGCGCTTATTATGGTTTCTGCCAAAAGCGGCGCGGAAGTTGGCACAGAGCTTGGCTGGGAGAATTCTGAAGGCCTGCCAAGGATTTTGTTTGTAAACGGCATGGACGACCCTAACGCAGATTTCTACCAAGTAGTTGCGGATATGCGTGATAAATTTGGACACAGTGTAGCGCCATTGCAGCTCCCATTTAGCGAAGGTGGCAAGATTGTGGGTTATGTGGACTGTTTTACAGGCAAGGCATTTAAATGGAATGCCGCAGAAATAGTGCCATGCGATATGCCAGCAGATATGCAAGATGTATATGAAGAGCATCATGCAGAACTACTGGAAGCCATTGCAGAAACCGACGAAACTCTAATGGAAAAATTCTTTAGCGACGAAAAATTGACACCTGAAGAAATGACTCGCGGCCTGCGCGCATGTATTTCTGGCGGAAGCTTTGTGCCGGTGCTTTGTGGCACAGCCACAGGCAAAGACGCCATTGGCGTGGCTTCGCTGCTAGATACCATTACAATGCTGCTGCCAAGCGCGGAAGAAACCCGCGCCAGCGCAACCAAAGCAGGGGAGATGGTTATGCTTCCATGCAGCGACGCTGGCCCTGTGTGTGCGTTCGTGTTTAAAACGATTTCAGACCCATTTGTTGGGCGTTTAAGCTTGTTCCGCGTGTATTCCGGCACAATCAAAAAAGACACCCCACTTATGAACGCCAACCAAGAACTGCCAGAAAAAATCGGCCAGTTATCTATCCTGCGTGGCAAAACGCAAATTGATGTGGCCGAAATAAGGGCAGGGGATATAGGCGCAATTGCGAAGCTTTCCTACACCAACACAATGGACACGCTGGCCACAAAGGCTGGGCTGTTTATCATGCCAGCCATAGAAATGCCAGAATCACTAATGTCACGGGCAATATCCACCAAGGGTAAAGGCGACGAAGACAAGATGGTTTCTGCCCTAAACAAGCTGCTGGCAGAGGACAAAACGCTCAAATTTGAAATAAACAAAGAAACCAAGCAGGCCATCGTATCCGGCGTGGGCGACAGCCAGCTAGATGTGCTGGTTAACCGCTTGAAAACTCGCTACAAAATAGAAGTAGAACTGGCCATGCCACTAATCGCCTACCGGGAAACAATCAAGGGCAAATCCGACGTAAAGGGCAAATTTGTAAAGCAATCTGGCGGCGGCGGCCAATACGGCGTGGTAGATATGAAGTTCGAGCCATCATTTGACATAGAGAAAAAATATGTATTCGAGGAAGTTGTAGTAGGTGGTAGCGTGCCAAAACAATACTTCCCCGCGGTAGAAAAAGGCCTGCAAGAAAGCGTAAAAGCCGGCCCAATGGCAGCCTATCCAGTAGTTGGCGTAAAGGCCATCTTGTACGATGGCAAATACCACGCAGTAGACTCCTCAGAACTAGCCTTTAAAATGGCGGCCATATTAGCCTTCCGCGACGGTTTCATGCAAGCCAAGCCCACAATACTAGAGCCAATTATGCGCGTGACAGTAACCGCCCCAGATGCCTACACCGGCGACATAATGGGCGACATGAACAAGCGCCGCGGCCGCGTACAAGGCCAAGAAGCCGTAGGCAAAAAGCAAATGGTAATAGCCGAAGTACCCCTGGCAGAAATGCAAAAATATCCCATAGACCTACGCAGCATGACCCAAGGCCGTGGCGGCTTCACAATGGCCTTCGAACGATATGAAGAAGCCCCATCAGACGTACAGCAAAAAGTAATAGCCGCCCGCAAGGCAGAGCTTGAAGCGCTAAAGGATAAAGATTGATGAGTAAATAGATTAAAACCGTGGGCTTCGCCCGCACCACTCGCTTTTTTGAAAAAGTGGGTGCGTGTGGGTGGGGTGTTACGGTTTTATTTTTTGGAGAGGGTGAGAATATGAAGCGTTGGTGGGTTGTTTTTGAGGTGTTAGTTAGTTTGTTGGGCGTGGTTTTTTTTATAGATATGATGTCTGGAATTTTATTTTATGTTATACCAATTTGGCAGATACGAGTAGTAACGATCATGCTAAGCTTTGTTTTAATTCCTGTAGCAATGGCTTTTCCCGTTATAATAGGTAGAGCGAAGTTGCTACTTATTCCAGTTGTTATTTTTCCGCTTATGGCCTTTTTAATATACTTTTCGTTGATGTATGCTTTGATGGTGATTATCCTTGTGACGCTTATTGCGGTCTTTGGTATAGTCTCAGGGTTTGCCGTTAAGTGGTTTCGCAAAAGCCGCGGCGTGAAAAGGAAAGCATTTCTTGTTGTTGGTGCGACGGTGCTGCTTACGCCTTTGTTGCTGGTTGGATATCTTTTTGCTGGTGCGCCAATTCATTCTAGGCAAGTTAATAGGATAGTTAGGGAGCATGTGGCTAATACACATCCTGATTTTGACTTAGTCGTGGGGCGTACAAGATATGGCATATACGGCTTGTCTGGTGGGCGTTACACTACTCGGGTGTATTATGCAAACAACAGGGAAATATTTTTTGAGGTGTGGTATTCCAATCACGGTGGCTTAAATGATAGGTTTCGCCACAGCAGTAACTGGCGACAAAACTATGAAGCCGGGCGCATCTCGCGACTGAAATAATATTTTGGAGGTAACCAAATGCAAAAACAAACCCAACAATTCCTAACTCAGCACAATCTGTACCGCACCGCCGCCACCCGCTACATAGATCTCGTCTCCGAGGTAGGTGAGCTGGGCAAGGAAATACTAACCGCCACAGCCTACGGTAAAACCGAGCTGCAACCAACCGCCAGCATAACAGAAGAAATAGGTGATGCAATCTTCTCCATGATGGCATTATGCTGCGAGCTTAACATAAACGCCGAAGCCGCCCTAGCCAAAGCCATAGAAAAATACCAACATCGCTTCGCCACTAAGGGGCATATCGCATCGGGAGGGTAATATGTACAAATTCACTTTTGCACAAACTTCACGTAGCCTTGCAGGCTACAACGGTCAAAAATGGTTGAGAAAAATATATTAGAGTTTTTCAGAAATCACAAAAAATGTGATTTTTGAAGAATCAAAAGATTGAGAAGGCAACATATGCAATGGTTTTAGTCGCGGAAGAGTATAGGCCCGCATCAGCCACCACCCAACAGAAAGCAGGCAGCCATGCAAAAACCAATCCACCGCAGCAACCTACGCCTGACATTTGGCAAATTCTACTTCACCATAAAGCGCCATATTAAATGGCGTACCAGCGGCATGAAATTTGCCATACAAAACCACACACCCTTGCCGCATCAGCACCACAGCCACAGTACGCCTCTATACCGTCAGCTAAAAGACGTAGACATGTACCTACAGCAAAACAAAGTAACCAACCTAAAAATAGCTATACCCCGCCTGCAAAACGTAACTATCCTCCCTGGCCAAACATTTTCATATTGGAAGCTAATAGGCAGGCCCACAAAAGCCAGGGGTTATAAAAAAGGCATGGTGCTAAAAAGCGGCAAAGTTACCGCCGCAACCGGGGGCGGCCTGTGCCAGCTATCCAACCTAATCTACTGGTTAACAATCCACACTCCCCTAACCGTAACCGAGCGCCACCGCCACGGCTATGACGTTTTCCCAGATGCCGGCCGCACTCAGCCCTTCGGCAGCGGTGCAACCTGCTTCTACAACTACGGCGACTTAATGATAAAAAACAACACCCCACACGCCTTTCAGCTAAGCCTCCAGCTAACCGAAACTCACTTAACTGGCACATGGTTATCATCCGCCACGCCCACCCATAAATACGAAATATACGAGCACGACCACATAATGAAATCAGAATTCTGGGGCGGGTATACTCGCCACAACGTAATCCGCAGGCGCAAGCTAGACCTAAGCGGCCAACAAATAGACGACGAGTTTGTGATAGAGAACCACGCGATTATGATGTATAACCCGTTTATTACTGAGGGGTAAAACCGTGGGGTTCGTCCCGGGATGCTATAGTGAAATAATTCGAAATCGGTCTCGCCTGTCGCGGCAAAAACGCCTGAAACGCCTTGTCTCGGCGTTTCAGGTGCCGCTCGGGCGAGACCGTTTCTCATTTATTTCACTATAGTACACGAAGCATCGGGCTAGCTGATCATATAGAAAAGCCAACCGCCAGTAAACTAGCCACGCCAGGCAATAAAAAATTCAGTTGGTCGGAAAATCCGACCAACTGAAACTAATTTCAAATTAAAACCGCTATAAACCGCCAAAACAAAATGCTTTATGGCGGTTTTAATTGAGGCCGGTATTAATTGAGAAAATTAAAAACCTCCCGCAAATGTACGAGAATTCTAACAAAACCACAAAAAATGCAACTTCGAAAGAAGCCTATTGCACCGCACCACCTGCCATGTTAAACTTACCTCATCAATAATCCTAAGCTTGCCGTAACCTGGGCCTGGCAGCCATAAAAAACAACCGCCGCGGCAACCATAATAGGAAGGGGATGACACCCATTACACAAAACATATTGGTAAAAGATGCTTTGGGCAATACATTGGGAACCACCTACGCCAAGCGCGCCAGGGGGTTAGTAAAAAAAGGCCGGGCAGTTTTTGTAAATGAAAACTTAATATGTATGAACGACCACTGCCTGAGCCATCAGACGGAGGTTAAAATGGAAAATATAAAAACAGTGACCCAAAAAGAAGGGCCAATCCGCATAGGTTTCTACCCTCGAGATTGGAAATTCCACCAGCATAAGCAGCTGCAAAAGATAGGCAACCGCAGCTTTGTAACAGACTTCACCGGCAATTTAGTAGAAGTGTTTAGCATTGGCAACTGGGGCAGGGGAAACAAAACAGAAATACAAAGCCCAAGTTACACCCTAATAAAAAACACAGACTATGTCTTTTCCTTCTGGATAAATGGCGGCGAAAACGACCGTTATCAGGAAGTCTGCGAGCTAGATATAATCTTCAATGGCGACTGGGATAACCGCTATACCTACAAGCTAAACCGCGATTTTATCAAATACAAAATGCATTGCAAAGGCTGGTATCTGTATGAAATCCCATTCACCACCGGGGAAAACGAATACACAATGCTGCAATTTGTATCCCAAGACGCTCCCTGCGCCATTATGCCAGCCCAGGATATGTCCCACTACGGAAATCTAATGCCAGATGAGCCAAACAAAACCGCCCCTCAGCGTTCTAACCTGGTGTACCACGAGGGCTATCCCCGGGATGCAACATGGTCTTGGAAAATCTTTGGTACAGAGAGTGCGTACACAAACCGTAACAATTCCCACAACAATAACTGGAACAAAAACTGGAACTGGAACGGTGATGGCGACATAGCAGAAATGGTGAACGACCTAGTAGACGACAGAATGGACGAAATAAACGACATAATGGAAGACAAAACAAACGAGATAATGGACCATGTAAAAGACGCAGTAGAAAGCGCAATATCCAAAGCCGAAGATGCCCTGCGCAGCGCAGGCATGGACAGCCTAGCGGACAAAATGATGGCAACGGTACAGGCAAACATGAAAAACCATAACTAAATGCAAAGCCGCTGTAGTAATTTACTACGGCGGCTTTTTTTCCAGTTAGCCCAGCGGCAATCCTGCACTAGCCAAGCCATAGCCAAGCGGAAGAAAAATCCAATATTTTCATTTAACACTTGAAATCACATCAAAAATCCGCTATACTGGCCCAGTGTATAACTACATAACATATATAAATCTCGTTAGGAGCATATTCCAAAATGGAATCAGACTTATTACCCAATATTATAGCTCTACTCGTTCTAGCGTTCTTTCTTGTGTTAGGAACGTTTTTTAGTGCGTCTGAAATGGCATTTGCATCATTAAACCGTGCCAGGATAAAAAACATGGCAGAAGCCGGGGGTAAAAAAGGTAAGCGGGCAGCCCTAGTGTCAGAACTAAACGAAAACCGCTTCGACGATGTAATCTCTACGCTGCTTATATGCAATAATCTTGTGGCCATCGCGGCGGCCACCATGTCGGTTGCGCTATTTATCCGGCTTATTGGCGAAACTTGGGGTTATCTGATATCTACCATTGTGATATCCGCGGTGGTTATCGTGTTCACAGATATTTTCCCCAAAAGCATGGCCAAGCAAAACCCGGAAAATGTAGCGCTTTTTTGCGCCCCTTTTGTGAAAATGCTAATGACTATGTTAACTCCAATAAACTGGGCCGTAATGAAGCTAAAAAACAAAATGTCTGCCATGTTCCCCAAAGATGAAGAAGCAGAAGAAGCAGACAGCCAAACAATGCTGGAGCAAGAAATCATATTCATGGTAGAAGAGGCCGAAAAAGAAGGCTCTATAAACGAAGAAGACTCACTACTAATCACCAACGCCATAGAATTTAACGAAATCACCGCATGGGATGTAATCACCCCCAGGGTAGATATAGTCAGCATCCCCTTGGGTATGCCCATAGACGATATTGCCCAGCTTTTCCTAGAAAGCGGCTATTCCCGTATGCCAGTGCATGAAGACACTCTGGACAATATTAAAGGCGTGGTGCATCTGCGGGATTTCCTGCGCTGCATGGCCACCAGCCAAAGTAAAAAGCCAATCACCCTTGAAAAAATCATGACCCCGCCACTATACACCGTAACCAGCGCCAAAATAACCGAGCTACTGAAGCTACTAAAGGCCGAAAAATGCCACATGGCCATAGTAACAGATGAATATGGCGGTACAGAAGGCATGGTAACAATGGACGATATCCTAGAGCGTCTAGTAGGCGATATCTGGGACGAAAACGACGAAATAGTAGAAGAATTTGTAGACCTAGGCGAAGGCAAGCACAGAATCCTATGTACATCCTATATAGACGACATGTTTGGCTATTTTGGTATGAAGGCCGAATCTGAATCCAATACCGTTGGCGGCTGGATAATGGACCAATTGCGTCGCATCCCAGAAGAAGGCGACAGCTTCCAGTTCGAAAACCTACGTGTGACCGTAACAAAGGCCGAAGAACGCCGGGCAGAAGAATGCCTGGTTGAAATAATTGAAGAAGCCGAAGAAGATTGACATATTGTGGAACAATTGCTAGAATGTAACGAAAAAGAAATATTCAGGAGGGATACCATGGCATTTTTTGATGACCTTAAAAGTAAGGCCAGGGAAGCAGCCCATGTGGCCGCAGAAAAAACCCGAATCATGATGGAAACATCGAAGCTAAACGGCCAAATAGACGCCGAAAAGAAAAAAATTAACCAGAATACCACAAAAATAGGCGAAATATGCCTAGAAAGCTTCCCCAATGTGCAGGCAGATTCCTTCGCCAATCTAGTAGAAGAAATCAAAGCCTCCCACGAAAAAATCGCAGATTACAGCAAGCAGATTAACAAACTAAAAGGCATAGTAAAATGCGAAAAATGCGGCACGGAAGTAGTAAATTACGACAAGCCAAACTGTAGTAACTGCGGTGCCGCCCTAGATATAGACCTCCCTGCGAGGCCAGCCGGTGGCGTAGCCTGCCAAGGCTGCGGCACATCACTGGGTGCAGGGGCAGCATTTTGCACAAACTGCGGCATGAAGGTAGAGGCCGCGCCAGAGCCAATAGCCGTTAGAGCCTGCTCAAACTGCGCCACACCGGCAGCAGAGGGCGTACAGTTCTGCACAAATTGCGGGACTAAAATAGAATAGGAGAATTATCATGGAAAAAACGAGACTTGGCATTACAATCAAACTTTTTGGGGCTGGGCTGTACTTTTTAGGGATAATTAGCATAATTCCTCTTGTGCTGGCCGCCGGGTATGTTCTTCTGTTTGAAGAGAACCAATGGCTGCAGCGTGTGGCCGTAAAGGCCATTGCAGTTGTAATTTTGTTTGCGATACTTTCGGCGCTTCTGGGCCTGGCATCCAACTCTGTGAATGCAATTACCGATTTTACTAACGGGATATTTAACGGTACGTTAAACCTAAACATTATTTTAAGAATTATCGGATTCTTAGCACGCGTGTTGTCAGTTGTACAGGCCGCTGTGCTGTTGCTACTGGGCTTCCGCGCGCTGAAAATGCGCGATGTGGGCGTGCCAGGTGTAGATAGCGCCATCAATAGCAATATGTAATAATAAACCGCAAGAACCCCGCCCTGTACCTATTGGTGTCAGGGCGGGATTCTTTTTGTGTATCGCTATACTTATTCAATAAACACCGCAGAATACCAGTTAATGTCGTCGTCTAGTGTTTTTGCTACAGCTAGGGGTAGGTCAAATTTGTGTACGGTTTTAAATAGGTCTATGCCTACAGAGTGGAAGGCTGGGCGTGCGCGTTCTGGTATGTTGCAGTCGCGGTTGTGGATTTTGGAACATTCCTTGCATAGGCCGCAATCGCTTAGCGAGAAGGCAAAGTAGTGGCCGTCTAGGAATGCTTGGCGTTCTACCTCGAAGGAGGCGCGCTGGCTGGTGGCCTTGTCTTTGCAATGGAGGATTATGCCCCAGTTGTAATGCAGCAGGGTTTGTTTGTATTCGTCCATTGTTAGTGGTGATTTTTGGTATGGGCAGGTGTGGTTTTTGCCATAATCTTTGCAGCCAAAGATGCATTTTAACACTACCCGTGGGTCGAAGGCGATGTCTGCTATGTTAAATTTTACGGCATTTGCCGCGCCTAGGCTTATTGCCTGCTTGATGTATTTGTCTGGGGTCATTTTTTGGCTCCTTTTTTTATATGTATGATAGCATTTTTTTTAGCGAATTGAAACAAATTCAGTTGGTCGGATTTTCCGACCAACTGAATTTGTTTGTGAGCATTGTTATAGTGAAATAAATGAGAAACGATCTCACCCGAGCGGCACCTGGAACGCCGAGATAAGGCGTTCCAGGCGTTTTTGCCGCGACAGGTGAGACCGATTTCGAATTATTTCACTTTACAGCAAAAATTTATCTTTTATCATTTTAGCTACAGTATCGGGCGAAAGAATAGTGTTATCAATTTTCATATGGTTTCTAAATGGTATTTCCCCATCATTACTTATAAACCGTCCTTTTTTGTCTGCGTCAATAAGATTTTTATTAGATTTTTCGATATATTTAACTACCTTCGCCAGCCCATGCCTCGTACATGGCGCTTATGCTTACCTCTAGCAGTTGTTTTTGCTGGTATATTTGGCCTGCCTTTTCGTAATCATCTTGGGATTGCTCTAGCTCTGCTTCTAGGGCGGCTAGCTGGGCTTCGGCTTCGTATATTTTTGTTTCATATGGGATGCTGGTGGTGATTTTTTCTTTTGTTTTGGCGGATGTTTTTTTCTTTTTGGTTGGCAGCGGGTTGGGTTGTGGTTTTTCTGGGGTGCTTGATAGCAGATAATCTTCAAAGCTGCCGTCAAATACTTTTATTTCGCCATTGCCCATGCTCCATATTTTCGAGGCAAAGCGGCTTAGGAAGAACCTGTCGTGGGAGATAAATAACATCGTGCCGCTCCAATCTGCCACGGCTTCTTCAATCCATTCCCGGGATTCTATATCCAGGTGGTTTGTGGGTTCATCCAGTATTAGGAAGTTGGCTTGGTTTTGCATTAGTAGGCATAGTTGCAGGCGGCTTTTTTCGCCGCCGGATAGATTGCCTACTTTTTTAACAACATCCTCTGCGCGGAAATTGAAGCGCGCTAATATGCTGCGGATTTTTTCTTCTGGCAGCTCTACGGCGCTGCGTAGGGTGGCCAGGATTGTGGCGTTATCGTCTGGGAATGTGATTATTTGCGACATATAGGCGATTTTGATATTGCTGCTTACCTTTACCACGCCGCTATCTGCGGCTTCCTGCGCCATGATTAGCCGCAGTAGGGTGGTTTTGCCGCAGCCGTTTGCGCCTATTAGGGCAATGCGGTCGTTGCGGTTTATGCTTAGGCTGGCGTCGCGCAGCAAAATGTTGCTGCCGTAGGCTTTGCGTACCCGGTCTAGTGAGAGGATTTCTTTGGCTGCGTAGCCGCCACTGTTAAAATCCTCGGTCATTTTGCGGGCGGTGGCGGGCTTGTCTACCTTTTCCATTTGCTCTATGCGTTTTTCCATGGCTAGGGCGCGCTTGGCCAGGCCGGTGTTTGATGGGTTTATGGCTGCCCATACCCGCTGGCGTTTTATTGCGGTTTCTAGTTGCTCTATTTTGCGCTGCTGCTGCTTGTACTGCTCTGCCTGGGTTAGGAAGCGCTGGTGTTTTTCCTCTACATAAAAGGAATAATTGCCGCTGTAGAAATTGGCCTGGCCGCCCTCTAGCTCTATAACGCGGCTTATTGTATTGTCTAGAAAAACCCGGTCATGTGAGATAGTAACCACCGTGCCTGGGAAATCTCGGATAAAACCCTCCAACCAAGCCATTGAGACTAGGTCTAGGTGGTTGGTGGGCTCGTCCAGTAGCAGTATATCGCAATCCCGCAGAAGGATGCGGGCTAGGTTTATTCGGGTTTTTTCGCCGCCGCTAAGTAGCCGAAACAGGCTTTGGCGCATGGCTTCACCAATGTTCATGCCATTGCATATTTTCTCGATTTTTAGCTCTACATCGTAACCGCCCAAGCGTTCGTATTCTTCCATTAGCTTGCCATAGCGCGCTAGGGTGGCTGGGTCTGGGTCCCCTTCGATTTTTTGCATGGCTGTTTGGGTAGCAAAAACTTCTTGGAAAGACGAACGCAAGATATCCTCTACCATGTCTTCTTCCCCAAAAACAGGAATCTGCGCCAGGAACTCTACTTTCTTGCCGCTGGCTTTGGAAACATGGCCGCTTTCGAACGCTTCGTCCTGCGCGAGTACCTTAAACAGAGTTGTTTTGCCGCTACCGTTTTTGCCCAGCAGGCCAACTTTTTCGCCCTTGTAGATTTCAAAGCTTACGCCACGAAGAACGTGGTTTGAGCCGTAATATTTATTTAGTTCGTACACTGAAATGTCTATCATATAAATTCTCCTATTTTAATGAGGCGCTGCCTCAAACTCCGCCGCTGTGCTAGGCTAAACCTAGCTCCGCTTCCTCCGGCTTTCGCCTGCGGGTGTATGCTGTGCATACAGATTGTTGTAGAAATTAAAATACCCCGTGCAGACTGTTTGCCTGCACGGGGTATTAAACATAATCAGTGGACGGTTTTAGGCCGCTGGATTATGTGGCAACATGCATTCAAAACAATCTTGTAAATGGGCATACTTCCCCCTTGGTAGGGCAAAAGTATTTGCCAGACGGTGGTTTAAAACCGCCAAATGGGCGCAATTGCCCCTTGTGCAAACTGTTTTGAATGAAAAACTAAGCACCACGCAGCTACCAGGGAAGGCCTCTGCTGGCATTAGTAAGCTAGATTGTTTCATGCATATCACCACCTTTCATGCGGTATTTGATTGTAGGGTAGCATATTTGTTGAGGGATGTAAAGGGGATTTCGATTATTGCAGAATATAACAAATTGAAGAATTTTGGTCGAGATGGTAGGTAATAAAAAAGCATCGCCATTCGGTGAGGGCGATGCTTTTTATAGACTTGCAAAAAAATGATGCCTAGGTGGTTGTCTTAGGCTACTCTACAAATTCTACAAGTACATCTTGCCACATATACATGTATGCAATAGGATTGCCACTAGTTGTAGGTGAATGTTCGATAGTCAGATCAACCATGTCGAATGACCGCATTGCAGTGGCTTCGCTTTGAATAGGGAAGCGGCTCATGTAGCAAAATGGCAAAATGAACGAGCCATAATGACATGGATAATCTTGGAGGGCAAAGGGCTCACACAAGAAGAAAATATATTCTTCATATGGAGTAGAGGGCATGTAGTTACCCCAAGTTCGTAAGGTGCCGTAGCTAATGCTGTATGGCTCAACTAAGGTTATCGTTTCTCCAACTACAAGGTTTCCTTTAAAAACCTCAAGTATCTCTAGTGAAACATGCGTGTTTGCCAGTCCTATGCGAATCGGCGGGTCAAAATTGTAGTTAAATTGGTAAACATTTCTTGCGTCGTTTCCTATTCGCCCTCGCACAACATTGGCGGATGAATTTTTAAGTTCGTCCAGTGTTGCAGGCATGGGCAGTCTTAATGTATGGAGATGTTCCACTCTATCAAATGGCCGTGTGTAGGCAACGGTTGGCTCGTATTCATGTATGTTTACATAGCTATAGATTAAAAAACCTAAAATGGCAACTGACACAAATACAACACTCGTTAAAATGATTTTTATTAGTTTCATATGAATATGCCTCCTTCTTAATATCAACTATCTTCCAAATCGTCTTTCTAGGGCCCTTACATCGTGCGGGGTTATAAAATGGCTAAATGTCTCAATGCTGCTCCGCATTATCGCAGGGTCGTGGCAAAAACCATTTCCGAGGTTTCTACCAAGAGTATAACATGGATGCCCCAGCCCAAATATATGTCCTATTTCGTGTTTTAGAATTGCTCGATTCAAAACATGTGCTGAAGCTTGTCTGTTTTGATTCCACCTTTGTTGGTTTATTCTAATATGTCCGCGCGAAAAAGTCCCTGTTATGCTACATCTGTTTACATATTGGGAACCAAAAATACCCTCTCTTATACTACACATATAGAAAACACCCAATACGTTATCAGCCATGGTGGTGCTGGAATAGACTGCAATCATAGCATTATCATTGTTTGTGCTGACAGCCGAAAAATTAACAAAATACGCAGCGCTTCCCCATGCATTAGCCGCTAACCAAAGGTCATCAATGCCTATAAAGCTGCAGTTAGTGCTAATTGTAATTGCATGTGGATTAGCAATGCGCCAACCAATATTTAAATACCCACAACCATCTGGTTCAGCGAACAAAAAGCGCTGGAGAGTGTTTGTACCAGGGTTGCTATCAGGAAGCACCCTGTCTTCTACACGCGCCTGGAATGCATAGGTTCCAGAGACTGAAACCCTCATATCCCATCCAACCCTCATGAATGTGTTTGGAGGTATTGGTTGGTTTAGTGAATAATTTACACGCACGGCCTGGTTATTTACCCAAATGCTAAACATTACATTGTTTGCGGATGTATTGCCTACATTAAAAATGTCAAAATAAAACATTTGAGGTATTGCTGCTGTGAATCTGTAATTGCTAAGGCCGTTGTTTGGATGGCTGTGGATTTGTGCTGCAACTAAATCTACAGTGTTTTGGGTTTGAAGTATCGCCCATAAGAACGTTTGGCGTACGGTGTTGTTTGTAAAATTGGTTTCGTGTGAGGTTGTGCTAACCCTTACAACCATTTCCTGCGCCCCGCCCATATTCCAGTCCCTTGGTAGGCTAAAGTTAAATGAAAATATATACGCCCTGCTAGGGTTAATGGTTGAAAGATTCATAGTGCCCAAAAATGCCTGCCCAAGGTAGATGCGCCCTTGTACATTATGTGCAGCAATAGCCCCTACATTTCCAACAATAAACGAAAAAGTATGTGTAGTGTTGTGTGGTAGCGGCTGCCTACCATTGGTTGCCAGATCCCAAATTTGTAAATCGGCAGCAACGGCTGCTGGGACTATCATGTTTTCATAACTAATATAATCTGCATCTCTTGCAATAGCTGTACTATACATATGAAACATTTCTAGCGGTAGCTCTTGCTTTGTAACCTCAAACTCAACATATGATGTTGGGCAGAAAAATTGGAAGCCTTCCTCTGTACGCAAGCTGTTTTGCATAATAGCATATCCTAGTTCTTGAAGCAATTCTACATCAATACTATATGCACTTTCAGACTGCAAAAATTCTTCAATTGAAATAGCTTCCGAAACACTTATAGCTCCGACATCTATTACAACTTCACCATTAGGTATTGAAGGCATAGCCTCCATGAAAGAGTTGCCCCGCACCCTTGCGTAACGCATAGGGTCGGAAGGGGTCGCATGTACGGGTGATGTTATTGTGAACGCTCCTAACACAAACGGCACAACAAGACATGCACACAAAAATCTCTTTAGTTTCATAAAAACACTCCCTGTAATTTATTGTAGTCGGCCAACTGTATTAACGATAACATAAAACGGGGGGGTAACAATTGGTAAATTTGACAAAAATATGTAACAGGACATGATGTCGCTTGTAAAATGTTACATTATGCTGCAAGAGTTGACACCGTAATACTCTAATAGCCATAACGTGGACAATGTTGGCATGTATGTTTGATGCCATAAATAGATTCAGAACCTGATTTCAAACTTCAGTTGGTCGGAAAATCCGACCAACTGAAAATTGCGAAGATATTCAAAAAAGCCCCATGCCGATGGTTTCATCAGCATGGGGCTTTACGTTTCGAATATTATCTAATCCTTTTTAGCAGGGCGTTTAAGCACAAAGAAAACTACAACAGCGCCAACCAATATCACTGCCGCTATTATCCAAACTACAAAGTTGCGTGCAGTGGATTCTTCTGGCTGGGGTGCAGGTTGGGTTGGGGGTTCTGGTGTGGGTTCTGCTGCCGCTGGGGTTGGCTCGTCTGGAAATGGTTCTGGCGTGGGGGTGGCCGCTGGTGGGGCTGGCATTGGCGTTGGGATAGGGGTGGGAGTTGGCGTGGGGGTGGGCGATGGGGTGGGTTCCCGCGGGACATATTCTCCTATAGATAGGGTGATTGTGGCGGTGTCGCTGCCAAATTGGTTTTCTGCAAGGAAGGTTACGGTAAAATCGCCTTCTTCTTGTGGCACGCCGAAAATTTGGCCGGTGCTGGGCAGCAGGCGCAGCCCTTCTGGCAGGCTGCCAGATTCAATGGACCAGGTGATAACCGGGGTCGCGCCATTGGCGGCAATACGATGGGGGAATGCCCGGCCATAGTTGCCTTCTAGCACGGCTTCGCTGGTGATAGACGGCGCAGCCAGCGGTGTGGGGTCATCTACCAAGGCTGCAATATCCCAAAATGCTTGCTTTGGCTGATGGTTTTCGTAGAAAATATTTGCGTAGCGGCCATGTAGCCAAAATTGACTGCCATTATCCACCAGGCTCCAGAAAGTCACGCGGTTTACACGCTCGTGCCGTTCTAGGGCGTATTGTATTACCCTGGTGAATACATACGCCTGGCGTTCAAATTCTGCATCTGTTGGCACACGGCTGCGGTCACGGTTTTCGCCAAAAAGCTCTATGTCTAGCTCGGTTAAGCTAATGTTTACGCCGGTTTCTAGATATCTGTCCATTGCGGCAGATAGTAGGTTAAAGTTTAAGGAATTGCTGTAATGAGCTTGCATTCCCATGGCTTCAATAAGCAGGCGGCCGTCGTAACTTGGGTGCCTGCGCCAGCGGTTGTTGATATCCACTATCATGGCAGATATCGCGCGGCTTTTGTGGTACCAGGTGTCGCCGTAATCGTTGTAATATAGGATTGCATAAGGGTCGTAACGGCGAGCAAAGTAGAATGCGTAGAATACAAAGTCTGAACCGCATTCGCCGGCATCTTCATCTGCGCCATTGGCAAAGGCATCGAACCAACGCAGGTTATAATCTGCAAGGCCGCCGCGAGCATTGCTGCGTAGGTGAAAGCGCCAATCTGGCTGGGTGTTCATATTTAAGCCGCCCCATGTGCCTGCATGGGTAAAAATTTCGTTAAACACATCCCATGAAAAAATCCGGCCGCTGTAACGCCCCGCAACCCGCTCTATATACATGCGTAGGTTTTCTTTGGCTTGTTCACGAGTGGCTAGTGGGATATTGGGGTGGTTTGGCACGCCGCCGGTAAGCCATGGGGGAGATTGCCCATGCCATGCCAAGGTGTGGCCAATCATATTAATATTATTGTTTTCTGCAAAATCTACAAAATAATCTGCCAGGGTAAAATCCCAGTATTCGTCTGGCGGTGGGGTGGGGGTGGACCATCCCGCCGGCATGCGCACGATAAAATCTGGCTTATGGTGGTTACCAGCTGTGATAGATGCAAAATGCTGCAAGTAAAATTCGCGGAAGTTGGCATCTTTTTCTGCCGGGGAACCCCACGCCGCGCCCAGTATAAAATAAGGGGCAAAACGCTCGCGCAGGGATGGTAGGTCCAGGTCAAATTGATAGCCAAGGTATTCCCCGTCAGTTTCTACTATAATATCGTCTATAATAAAATCGCCGTCATTGTCCACGCCAACCCTAAAGCCGTAGCGGAACTGCTCTATGCCGCCTTCGGTGGCTTCCATTGTGGCTGTGTTTACATATGCTACCAGCTCGAAAGCGCCGTCAACCACAGCTACTTCTTCTGTAAGCGGCCCCCAAGGGCTAGACACGCCACCAAGAAACACATTACCCTCTGGCATACGCCCCCGCAATGTTATACGATAATTGTTTTCTTCAAAATGAAAAATCCCGGAAAAAATATCAATGGTGTACCAGTTTGCATTCCTGTTAGAAAGCTGGATAGAATTGCCGCCGTTTGGGTGCGCCACGGTTGTAAGCAGCGGCCCGCCAGCATTCCTTAGCAGCCCCCATGTAGTAAAAGTAGTGCCATGCTCGCGAATTTGCACGCTAAAGTCATCGTTTAGCGAATACACCACTCGCCACTGTTGCGCCAGTGCAGTGGCAGGCGTAAGTACCAAAAAAGCAATGGCAATAAGCAGTACCGCCCCCAGCCTGCGGAAAGATAAAACTTGCATGTAAACTTCCTCCTTGTAATAAAATTGGCTTATTATACAATGGGTTTTGGACATTGTCTAATGTTCTTGCACAATTTTCCGACGGAAAAAATGTATGTTGTGCCTCGTGACAAGTTTAAAAATTTGTTATATAGTATCAGCAAATATAATGTTAAGGATGTGAGGGTCTTATGAAACCATCATTCAAAAAAATGTTGCTTTACGCCCCGCTTTTTGCAATGTCGGCAGCGCTGCCAATAGGCGTGTCTGCCAGGGATATGGAGCATATATTCTTACAAGAAGCCGGGCTGGAAAATGTTAGGCTCTATGATCCATTTTTGCTAAATGCAGAATACAGAAATATATCGCTGTTGCTACAGCTAGAGCCTATGAGGTTTCTTGCGCATTTCTATACCACCGCAAGGCTGCCTCGCCCAAGCGTTGGCACTATGGTAGACCCCGTCACAGGCGAGCTTTTGAGCCCTTCTGGGGCTGTTCCGTATGACTCTTTATTCTTGCCAGGGCTGGAGAGTGTTTCCAGCCATACCTGGGAGCGCACAAATGATATGACCTTTAGGGGGCATATGTTTGGGCATTATATGTCAGCCTTGGCTATGGCTTACCGGGCATCTGAAGATGAAGAACTTAAGACGCGGCTGGCAGCAAGGTTGCTAGAATCTGTTATAGAGCTGCAAAGATGCCAGGCTGCATCATTTACAGACCCAGAAATTAACAGCGGTTTTATTGGGCCATTTAGCGATGCCATTTTGGATTTCTACTATATAAATAACCACCCCCTAGATGGGTTAAACATAGGTGCCAGGCATAATATGGATGGCAGGATTTTTGTGCCATGGTACAACCTGCACAAAATCTTTGCTGGGCTAATTGATATTTACGTGCATGTGCAAGATGTTCCGCTGCCAGAACCAATTACCCATCAGGGTGAAATTTTTACAGACCTTGGTGCCCTTGCATTGGATATTGTAAGTCATTTTGCGGATTATTTTTACAATTATCGTGTGTCTGAATATACACAGGAAAACCTTCGCAGGCTGCATGCGGTGGAGTTTGGCGGCATGAACGATGCCTTATACAACCTATACAGCATCACCGGCAGCCATAAGCATAGGGCTGGGGCAGAGGCCTTCGACAAAACCGGCTTGTTAGATGATATCGCCGCAGGCAGGGATGTTTTGCCGGGGCTGCATGCCAACACGCAAATCCCCAAGTTTATAGGCGCACTTAACCGCTACAAAACCCTCACCAGAATGCCAAACTTCCCAGAAGGGTTAACAGAAGAAGAAATTGACCTGCTAGAAACCAGATACCTAGCATCTGCCACGAACTTCTTCGATATAGTGCTGAGGTCACATACCTTTATCACCGGCGGCAATAGCGAGTGGGAAAGATTCCGCACTCCAGAGCATATGGCAGCCACAATAAACGCCCCAACCACCCACGAAACATGTAATGTCCATAATATGCTAAAGCTGGCGCGTGGGTTGTTTAAGCTAACCGGCGACATAAAATATGCAGATTATTATGAAAACGCCTTCATAAATGGCATACTCTCGTCTATAAACCCAGAAACTGGCGAGAAAATGTATTTCCAGCCTATGGGCACGGGGCATTTCAAGCATTTTGGCTTTATTAACTTCTGGTGCTGCACCGGCACAGGTATAGAAAGCTTTGTTAAGCTGCGTGATTCAATATACTTTGTAAATGATGGCCAGGTTTTTGTGAATATGTATTTTAGCTCGCAGTTGGATTCCATTACCGGTAATTTGCGGCTTACGCAGGAGTCTAACCTATACGCCACTCACAACGATAGGCCATTTAGCGATACAGTAAAATTCACCATAGGCAGGGTAGACGAAACCGCACAGCTTGGCAACGTGGAGATACGCTTCCGCATACCTGATTGGACTGCCGGCGGGCGCAGCAATGCAACGCTTCGCATAAATGGCAATGTGGTGGTCAACCCCATTGCAAATGGCGGGTATTTAGTGGTTCAAAATCCATCGGATGGCGATATCATCGAGCTGACTTTCCCTATGGAAGTGGCCTATGGCGATATGGAAGCCAACCGAAATATCACGGCATTCAGGTATGGGCCGTTGGTGCTTAGTACCGGGATGGGGCGCGAAGGTTTAAACCTTCCGCTTAACCAGCGTACAGTGGGCGAAGGTATTTTGGTATGGGCATCGCTGCGGGATGGCACAGCCCCAAGCAGAATTTTAATTGAAGATGGCCAAACAGTAGAAGAATGGAAAGCCAACCTAGCCAGCAATCTAACCCGGGTAGAGAACACTCCATTTAACCAGCCGCAGTTTAGGCTGCAAGGTACCAATTTTGACGATGATTTTCTTTTTACTCCGCATTTCTTGCGGCATGACGAGCGTTTTGGCTTGTACTTTACCCTTGCAGATACCGAGGATACATCGGTAATACAGGATATGATGCTGGAACGCAAACGGGCAGAGCGTGAAATGGAGGATGTGGTTGCAAGCCTAACAAATTTTGACAACCACGCCAACGAAGGGGAATTTGCCAACGAGCGTGTAGGAACAGTTAACGGTATGTGGAAGGGCAGAACCTACCGCAGCTCTGAATCATTTAACACTCCAGATGCTCGCATGAGCTTTAACATGCCGGTTGTGCCTGGCGCGCAAAATTACCTGCACACGACATTGGCTAGGGCAGATAGCGGCCGCAGCTGGGAAATTCTTATAAACGGCCAGCCCTGGGATATTGAAACAGTTACAAATAATATTTCTGTAGGCACGCCTTTGGATGCAGATTTCTATGTGGTAACAAGAGCCATACCAATGGAGTTTACGCCAGATGATGGCTCGCTGCCGCAAGACGACGCAGGCAGGCCATTTGTAACAATAGAATTCCGGCGTATTGGCGGCTGGCTGGGCAGGCTGTTTGGTATAAGTGTAACCTTGCATTCCCAGCGCTTTGACACCATACCAAACTTGCGGGAGTTAAGCTTTGAGGGCGGCCAGCTGGTTCCGCCATTCCACCCAGATGTATTGGAATATACGCTGGTATTTGAAGGCGAAACCCCAGAAAATGTTGCCATGACCGCTACCCCGTGGAAAAATAGCGGGATAGTAACCGCAGGCGGCATAATAATAGACGACACAAGGCCAAAAACAATCCCTGTACCACAATACCTGACAGTAGAAGCTTTTGCGCAAAATCATTTAAGCTCTGTGGTGTACACCGTCAGAATAGGAGATGCCCAAAAGCCCGATACTTGCCCCCGTCAAGCCCCAAGAGTATGGTTTAAAATGGACGAGGAAGAAGGCATAACCATTGCAGATATTACCGGCAACCACGAGCCAGGCATAATAGAAAATGGCGCAGCGTTCACTACAATAGACGGTTTTAGAGGGTTAGACTTAAACGGAAACAATAGGCATGTTGTGCTGCCGCGGACAATCTTTAGAGATGTGCCGGGGGATTTCACTGTATCATTGATGGTGTATTTCCGCTCCGGCTCTGCTTGGTCTCGTATTTTCGACTTCGGCCCATCAAACGGCCAAAACATCATGTTCCTAACCGCAGATACCCTACAATTAAACATGAGCAATGGCAGCCCGCTAACCCCAGCAGTGGAATGCAACAACCGAAACAATGTAAACCAATGGCGGCATATTGCCATATCCCATAGCGGCAGGGTTTCTACCATGTATATAGATGGCAGAATGGTGGCTAGTGGCCCACAGGCTGTACCAGCAAACAGAGCCCCGGCAGAAGGCAATTTCTTCTTGGGTAGGTCCAATTGGCCGGATTCATTCCCCCATATTGTATTGCGGGATTTCCGCATTTATAGCAGGAGCATGAGCGCCTTAGAAATTGCGCTAATACATGGCCAGGCAAATGCTGCCGCAGCTTTACAGCTGCTAGAGATGCCTTACGCCCTGGCCAATGGCGATACGCTGCCCCAAACGCTGGCGGGCTTTCCTGTAAAATGGACTAGCAACCATGCGGGCTTCCTTGCAGATGACGGGATTACAGTGGCCCAGGCAAAGGATGATGTGAAACTAACCGCCACAATTACGGGTTTTGAAGGCCTGGCTAGGGATTTTACCGTTGCGCTGGCAGATGATAGCTATGAAGAAATTATCCCTTCGCCAGCAGAAACAGCGGAGAATATTGAAGCTACAGGCGCAGAAGATATTTCTACCGATGATACCGGCAGGCCGTTTACGATTCCTGTTATCGCAGGTGTGTTGGTTGCGCTGGCAGCGGCGGCAGGTTATGTAATGCTGCGGCTAAAAGGCCGTACGGCAAAGCAGGCCTAGCGTAAACGGTTTTGTGAAATATGAATATCCTGCTGATGAAAAAAACCAGTTGGTCGCAAATTGCGACCAACTGGTTTTTTATATGCTTGGAAAATGTTTTGCAGTTTTTTTTGCGAGACTTAGGAAAATAACGGCGACAAAGTAGCTGTTGATTCATTTTGTTCCTCTTGGGGTTTTGTTGTAATTTACGGCTTTTCTTCGTTTTTTATCATAGCTTCTAGCCGCTTGCTGAACAATTGATACACCAATGATATAACAACCAGCAACGCCCCAAGCACAAAATACGATATGATCCGCAACCCCTGGGAAAGCCCGGCCAAATCTATCAAGAAGAGTTTGGCTACAGCCGAAAGGGCAAGAGCCAGCCCAAGCCTTCGCATAATAATTTGCCTTTTCGCAAAGCCATAAAGAATAAATGCCAGTGCAGAGGCCATGTAAATAACGCTAATCCACATGCTATAGAATTGGAAGTTATATTGGGTAATCAAGGTTTGGGTAAGGTAAACGAGGCTATAAACCGCGATAAAAAACGGCAACCATGCAAAAGGCATACTACTATGCAGCACAAAAAACCGTAGCAAATTGTAAACCGCCGCCAGCACAAAGGTCGCCACAACAAGCAAGGTAACAGTTCCCGCAATAAACAGCCCAACAGAGGCGTCCCCCATGCTATACACAATGGGTGATAACATTCCGTTTGCAAAAAGTGCTACCACAATGCTTGCAATATAAAGGCAAACAGCAATAACCCTAACACCCCAGTCCAAAATGGGTCGTATCCGCAAATAGACAATTGCAGTGATGATGGTGACGGTAGTAATAGAAGCAAAAAGCAAATAATCGCTGTTAAAAACCTCTGGCAGCAACGTTAACCTTTGGTCTATTCTAAAAATCAAATAAGCCAGCAGCAGCCAAAAATTGACCAAGGCTACATACTTATAAGCAAAATGCCAGCGGGAAACAAATTCGTTTTTATAAACCATTGCACTTAATATAATTACACTGCCAAAAGTGACGGCAATATACTCAAAGCTGCTCCATCTGGTAAATAATAGCGCAAAAAGGCAAAGTACGGAAACAATCACCCCGATTATTTTAAACCGACGGTTGTTTCTAAGCAGCCCAAAGGTGGTAAGCCCTACGCCTTGCAGCAGCCAGCCCGTGGTTAGCCAGTTAAGGTCAAATTGCATGGGTACAAAAAGCACAACAAATATAATGCCAGTTAAGAAGAAAATTTCGCTAGTGCTGCGGGCAGATTCATCAAATTTCTTGCGCATAATCAAACATGCGCCAATGTAAACCGCAGCGAACACAAATGCCAACAGCCCTATATTTCTGCCCCAGCCAAGTATAAACAGCAGCAAATACAGGCTAACGCAGCTAGCCGTAGTGTTTATTGCCATCATCACAGCCAACGAGCCGCGAAAACGCCCCTTATCCAGCCAAACTCCAATAATCGGAACCGCGGTATAAACGGCAAATGATACAGTGGCAAATGCCATGAGAACAATTTTGTGAAACAATTGAATACCATCCGACATAATTAACTCTTCAATGTAAAAAATAATCATCCAAGTGCTGGCCATGCTAAAAAACATCCCCAAGAAAGCAGGTGCTGTCCATTTCATTTTAATAGACACCGCCAGCACCAGCATATTTAGCAGCAAGAAATACAGCATAGACCCATAATAAAACGGCCAATTAAAGCTGCGCGTAAGGGTAAACAGCGGCAAATATCCGCCCACAAATGCGATAGTTAACAAAACTTGCGATTTGTAATGGGTAGAAAGCCAAAATGCCAAAGCTGTGACAGCCACGCAAATGCCAATGGCTACAAGCATGGGGAAAATCTCCCACCCAAAAAAGCCAAAGGCCAGCCCTATATACATAACAGCCGTACCACCGGCACTTAACCCAAGGGAAAACACATTAGCTTTGCGCCGATTCAGAATCTCACCGGCCACAAGCAAGATTATTCCGCCGGCAAAAATACCAGCCAGCCGCATTTCATTAGTAATACGTGCCTGCACAAAATGCCCCGCGGCAATTGTTCCTATTATAATCAGCAAAATGCCAAGGGCATTGATTAAATTTAGCCCAATCAGCCGCTCTATATTGTTTTTCTTACTAAGTGCCACAACTTGGTCTTTGGTCACTTCTTGGTTGCGAATGTCTTCTAGCATGGCTGCTTCGTCGACCTCCAAAAGCTTCTGCTTTGCTAGTTCTTGGGCTTCCTGGATTTTTTTGCGAGCTTCTTCCCTTATAGTTTCAAGCGTGGTATAGATTTCCTCGGAGGCCTGTACATGATAGGCCTCTAGTTGCTGCTTCAGATGGTAGACTCTTGCATCTACGTTATACTCTAAGTTTTTTAGCCTTCTTAATGCTACGTCGTTTGTGTTTTGGAACATTAGGTGCAGCTTTTTTTCAAAATTATCTATTATGCGATTTTTTTCGCTAAAAGTGTGTTCGTAAAGGGAATTGGATAGGCTGGCGTTTTGCTCTTTTATTTTTTCGTAATCGCTGGCGAGGGCATCATGGGCGATGGTTAGCTTTTTTAGGCTGGCCTGTAACTCTTGGTTTTCCTTGTACAAATCGTTAGCTTGGATTTCGTTAATCCGGGCTTGCAGTTCTGCCAATAACTCTTTTTGGCGGCTTACTATGTTTTGTAATTCTTGCATAAATGACCCTCCTGTCCAATGAGGCGCTGCCCCATGCCCCGCTATCTTGGGCGAAGCCCAACTTCGCTTCCTTTGGCTACGCACTGAAACCTACAAATGTTTGTATAGCCTATCTGTTCTGCCGCAAAAACTCCACAGCCTCACAAAAATACCCCGGCCATTCTGCCTCAAACTCCATCCCCTCACCAGTGGCGGGGTGCACAAAGCTCAGCCTCTGGGCATGCAACAGCTGTCCATTCACATCCATTCCCTTCATAGCAACCGTGCCGTAAATCTCATCTCCCAGCACAGGGTGGCCAATATGCGCCAAATGCACCCTTATTTGGTGTGTGCGGCCAGTCTCTAGCTGGGCTTCTATCAGGGTATGGTTTTTAAAGAACTCCATTGCTTCTATATAAGTGACGGCATCGCGGCCGTGACCTGGTTTGGTTATGGCCATTTTTTTGCGGTTGTTGGGGTGGCGGCCTATGGGTAGGTCTATTTTCAGCTTAGGTTTTTTCAATATGCCGCGGCAGATTGCATTATATGTACGCCCCATGCTACGGGCAGCCAACTGGCCTGATAAGGCCTGATGGGCGGCATCGTTTTTGGCAACCACAAGCAGCCCGGATGTGTCCTTGTCTAGCCTATGGACTATGCCGGGGCGCATCACGCCGCCTATGCCAGATAAATCTTTACAATGGTGCAGCAATGCGTTAACCAAGGTGCCGCTGTGGTTGCCTGCTGCAGGGTGTACCACCATGCCCTGGGGTTTGTTTATCACCAGCAGATGGCTGTCCTCAAAAATTATATTTAGCGGGATGTCTTCTGCAAAAGCCTCGGCTGGGGTGGGTTGGGGGAGGTTTATCTCCAAAATATCCCCGGCTTGTAGCCTGTGGTTTTTTTGTAATGGTTTTGTGCCAATAAGCACATTGCCGTCTGCCAGCAATTTTTGGGCAGCGCTACGGGTTGGGATTTCGCCTATGCCAGACAGGAAAACATCCGCACGAACTCCTGCGGCCTCTGGCGGGATTATTATTTGCATGGCTACATTTCCTTCACTACAAACAACGTTACAAAGGCCAGCATAATGCAACCCACAACTACATAAACATCTGCCAGGTTGAAAATATACGGGAAGAACGAAAACTCGAAGCGCAGCATATCTCGCACACGGCCAAGGCTAATGCGGTCAATCAGATTGCCAGCGCCACCGGCTACTATTAGTATAATAGGCACACGAAGCCACCAGCTTCTATCCACCCTTGGCAGGCGGGTATAATAATACCAAACCAGCCCCACCAGCAGCAAAAATTTAAGCCCCGCAAAAACCCATTGCCCCCAGGCCGCATCTGCAAAGAGCCCAAAGGCCACGCCGCTGTTCTCGAAGTATATAAGCCCAAGAAGCCCAGGCACAATCACGCGCCCAGGCTCCCCCATTAGGTTATTTTCTGCCCATATCTTTAGCCAAATATCAAGGGCAACAAGCCCCCAGGCCACCACAGGCAGCATCAAAATGCTAATCAGTTTATTCATCGGCAAAGGAGATGCCCATAGACTTTGCTACCATAACAAGCTCGCTGCTAGGGTCTACAAGTTTTGCGCCGCCGGTGGAAACCGTGGTAGAATCCGCAATAACTTTCTCTAGGCTGATGCTGCCCATTACGCCGTTGTTAAGCGTAACCATTTCGCCAAATTTGCCGTCGCGTATAAGTTCTGCGGCCTTTGTGCCATAACGCGCAGATAATATCCTGTCCGCAGGTGAAGAATCACCGCCGCGCTGCAAATGCCCCAGTATACAATGGCGCACTTCATGTTCCACTAACGGTTCAAGCTGGGAAGCAATCTTTGCCGCCACGCCGCCAAAACGGATGGAGTCGGGGCTATCTTCCACAACTTTACTTACCACGGCGTCGCCGCCTCTTTCTGTTGCGCCTTCGGTAACGGCAACTATGGTGAACGGACGGCCAAGGGCATCGCGCTCTTTAATTTTCTCCACTATGCCTTGGATATTGTACGGAATCTCTGGTATGAGGATAACATGGGCGTTGGCGGCAATACCTGCATGCAAGCAAATCCAGCCGGCGCTGCGCCCCATAACTTCTACTACCAAAACCCTGTGATGGCTTTCTGCTGTGGTTCTAAGGCGGCCAATGCTTTCCGACACTATGCTAACGGCGGTATCAAAACCGAAGGTGGCATCTGTTGCAGAAAGGTCGTTGTCTATAGTTTTTGGCACACCAACTACATTAATGCCTTTGCGTGCAAAGTCACGGGCGCTAGTAAGAGTTCCGTCGCCGCCCAGCACTACAAGAACATCCACGCCTTCTTTTTTCATGTTTTCTACGGCTACATCGGAAACATCTTTTTTAACCATTACGCCGTTTTCTTCCACGGTGTAATCAAAGAGGTTGTCCTTGTTAGAATTGTACAAAATGCTACCGCCAAGATGCTGTATGCCTGCTGTGCCTTGTATGGTAAGCGGCATAAAGTCGTTGTTGTAAAGCCCACGGTAGCCAAATTTGTAGCCGATAATCTCGCAGTCCATCATGCTATGGCATGCACGTACCATTGTAAAGATAACGGCGTTGAGCCCGGGTGCGTCACCGCCACCAGTTAGGATTGCAATTTTTTTCTTTTTCATTTTTCTGTTCCTCCATTTAATAGCGGGGCGGTTCTTCACATTGAAAAAACCTGTCCCAAAAATCGCATAAGACCATTGTATACTATTTTTGCAAATTTGTCTTGACTTTTTCTAAGTTTTATTCTAAAATATTTCAGAATCCCACCCCCGATAGGGATTTATGGCAATGAACGCAATTTAAAGTAAGTAAAGCAGGACATCAGGAGGAAGACAAATGAGATCCACCTATATTACTAAGCCACTGGAAATAGAGCGTAAGTGGTATGTTGTAGACGCGGAAGGCCTAAACCTAGGCAGGCTGGCGTCTCAGGTAGCCCATGTATTGCGAGGCAAGCATAAACCCATTTTTAGCCCCTCTGTAGACACTGGCGACTACGTGATTGTTATAAATGCCGATAAAGTTCAAGTTACCGGCCGTAAAATGGAACAAAAAATCTATGTGCGCCATTCCGGATTCATTGGCCACCGCAAAGAAACAACGTTGAAGGATATGTTGGACAAAAAGCCGGAATACGTGCTACACCACGCCGTAAAGGGTATGCTTCCAAAAAATAACCTTGGGCGTAAAATGTTTTCTAAATTCCATGTGTACGCAGGCCCAGAGCATAAGCATCAGGCTCAACAGCCAGAAGTGCTGACGTTTGATAACTTGTAAAAGGAGTAACATAATATGCCATCTGTTTCTTACTACGGCACAGGCAGAAGAAAAAGCTCTGTAGCCCGTGTTTATCTTCAACCCGGCAAGGGTGAAATTATCATCAACAAAAGAGGTATAGACGATTATTTTGGTCTGGATACCTTAAAACTAATCGTGCGCCAGCCACTAGAATTAACCAGCACACTTGGCAAGTTTGATGTGAAGGTTAACGTATTTGGCGGCGGCTACACTGGCCAAGCCGGTGCAATTCGCCACGGTATATCTCGTGCGCTTCTTCTTGCAGATGACGATTTTAGGTCGCCTCTTAAAAAAGCTGGCTTCCTTACTCGTGACCCTCGCATGAAAGAGCGTAAAAAATACGGACTTAAAGGTGCTCGTCGTGCGCCACAGTTCAGCAAACGCTAATATATCCAAGGATACGCAAAACCCCCGGCTTGTTGTTGCCGGGGGTTTTGTCCAAATACGGTCTTTTGCCAAAATTAACCTTTTTTTGGATGTAATAGGCAAGAGGGCAGACAATTATCACAATATAGAATCTGTGATGCAGGAGCTTGATTTCGGTGATAATATCAGCATAAGCATCCCTATAAAGAAGGGATTCCGTGGCTTTTCCCGTGATGCTTTGATATCCGTATTCCAACCGACGCAAAACGTAACCCTGGAAGTAACCGGTATCACCGAGGGCTTCCCCCTAGACGAAGATAATCTAATAATAAAAGCTGTAAAAACCTTGCTGCGTGAGCATAGAATCACCGGCAATTTGCATATTAAAGTAGAAAAGAACATCCCAATGGGTGCAGGCCTAGGGGGCGGTAGCAGCAATTGTGCAGCAACCTTGCTTGGTGTAAACGAAATATTTCAGCTAAATACCCCCATGGAAAGATTGATGGAACTGGCCAAAAGCCTAGGGGCAGATGTGCCATTTTGCCTAATGGGCGGCACTGCGTTAGCTGAAGGCATTGGCGAGAAACTAACGCCACTCACCCCGCATCCACCATGTTATGTGGTGCTGGCATTTCCGCGGATACCTGTGCACACTGCAGAAACCTATAAAAGATTAACCGAGCTTGGCGATGGCAGCCGCCGCCAAGAATTCATAAAAGCCTACGAAACTAATAATATAGACGAAATATCCGGCGCATTCTACAATATATTTACAGAAATAACCGCCGCAAGAAACCTAGAAATACCTAAGCTAATATCCGACCTAAAAAACTACGGTGCAATATCTGCATCTATGACAGGCACAGGCCCAACAGTTTTTGGCTATTTCCGAACCCAAGCTGAAGCCCGGGCAGCCTGCGATAATATAAAGGCGAAAACAATCTTGACCCAAATAAATTAGAGTTCTTTTAAAACTTTTGTTGAAACTGAACCCGCAAAATGCGGGCGGTGCGGGGCGCCGGGTTCGCGAAGCGAATTTTCCGGAAAGTTTTTAGAGGTGTCGGAGGCTGTCAAAACCTCTGACGGTTTATGTCTTAACCTAGGGGTTTGCCTATGAAGCGTAAAAATTTTAACATGCCTACTTTGGATGATTTAGAGATTCCTCAGGCATCATCAAAAAAGAAGAACAGGCCTACTAAGGCGAGGTCTTTGCCGGAGGTTGCTTTAGACTTGCTGCCGGGCAAAGAGCGCCAACGTGCCGATGCCGGGGCTGAAAAAATGTCCCATCGCCAGGTAGAAATCATGAAACCTAAACGTAGCCAGAAAAAAAACAGGCCGGCTTCAGGCAGGAAGCACGGCTCGGCTGGCCGCGCCCGCAAGGCAACCTTTAGCAGGTTTAAGTTAAGTGTAGACGGGCGGCGTAGGTTAAGTTTTATGTCAATTATAGTGGCCGTTTTGGTTATTGTAATTATCGTGGGCAGCAACCTGTTAAGCCATAATGCTTTTGCGGTTTATTTAGATGGCCGCCATATGGGTTATATCCCCATAGATGTAGAGCTGGAGTCTGAAACATTTCATAACCAGGCCGTAGCCATGTTGGAGGCAGGGGGCGCAAGTGTACTTGTGGACCAGCGCGTGACAATCCGCGCAACAAGAGCCTCCCGTGGGGATATTGTTCCGCGGCTTAATATGGCTGGTACATTAAGCCGTAATTTTACTTATAGGGTTTTGCTAAGGGCGATATATGTAAATGGGGATTTCGAGGCGCTTGTGCGTACAGATGAATGCGCGGAAGAAGTGGCCAGGATGCTAAAAGAGCCGTTTGAAACGGTAAACACCGTTCATTCTGAATTTGTGGATAGATGGGATGTTCGCGTCGAGACTATAGATATGGAAGATGCAAACATTCTCACCCCGGTGGGTGCTTTCGAAAGGTTGGACAGGCCAACAGTTTACAGGCATGCCCATGTGGTGCAAAGCAACGAGAACCTGGGCGTTATAGCCACAAGGTTTAACACCACGTCTGAAAGAATCGCCCAAGACAATAACATAACCCTGCAAACAATAATCCGCCCAGGGGATGTGCTGTATGTGCAAACCACAAGGCCGTTGCTAAGCGTGCGCACCGTGGATGAATTGGAAAGCGAGGAAACTATTCCAATTTCTACAGAAGTGCGTTACGACCCAGATGTGCCAGAAAATGCCCCCCGTGAGATAATCCAGCAGGGCCAAGAAGGCCGAAGGCAAGTGATACACCGCATCACAAGGATAGACGGCATAGAAGTAAGCAACGAAACCATGCCCGGCCAAATTATAACCCCGGATGTGACGCATATAGTAGTAGAAGGCACAGGCCCAACCCAATCGCTGTTTGAATGGCGGCCAGCCAGCTAATGGCGTTATAGCCCTGGAAATATAAAGCTGCCACCATGGCAAACCCGCGTGAAATGTAAGCTTTCTGCCGTAGCTAAGGGGTATGCTTTAATCTGAAGATAGTAGATGTCGTTAAGTTTGACAAAAATTTAGCTTAAATTTTGAGCAAAAACCCCAGTTTTTCAACCTTTTTGGGGCTTACCTGTACAGAAACCCCCTCGTTTTGCCTTAAAAATGGTACCATACGGTACCATTTTCGGAAAATATATCAATTTCGGAGAATATGTCAATCCTATGTAATGATGCTAGATTGCCCACGGTTTATAAGCTGCTATAAGGAGCTTCCATTTATAGTTTTTCTGTGGCAGGCGGGATAGATTTAGCCTAAAATGATGCATGGCTAAAACTTCGCCAGTTCACCTACCAGCAAGGCCTCTTTAATGCGGATGTAGGTGCCCTTCATGCCAAGTGAGCGGGTTTCAACCAGCCCAGCCCCTTCCAGCTTACGCAGGGCAGCCGTAACCACAGAGCGGGAAACCCCAGCATCTGCAGCAATTTCACCGGCCACAAGCAGCCCCTCGGGCTTGCCGCCTAGGGATTTAACCAGCCGCACCCCAACCTCTAGCTCTGAAAAACTTAACGTGTTTACAACAGAACGAATAGACTCTGCGCGGCGCTTACCATCCGCCAGAGCCTGTTCGTCCTTATTTTTAATAACTAATGCACATAAGCCAAACGCAACCCCCACCGCCAGTTGTTCTTCCGGGGAGAAGGGCGCGTTACGGCTTATGCTAAGGCTGTAGCCCATGATGCTGCCTTGGTGGCTGTGGTTATGGCTGCCGTTTAAAATATCATCATGCAGCAGCTGCAAAACTACATTTCCGTCATCTTTGGCTAATGTAACCGTGGCGCAGGTGGCAAGCCGCAGCTGCTGGCATATATCTTCCAGGCTGGGCTTGGTCGCTTGCAACTGTAGGTTAAGCTGGTTTACAAAATTATTTATCATGGCGTTAAATTTCTAGGCTTACGCTTCTTTGGATTTCGTACATTCTCTCGTCTAGGTCTGCTATTTCTTGGGCGCATTTTTCCAAGGCTTGGCTTATATGCAGTGGCATTGCGTCGTTATATTTGTATCTTGCCTTATGTTCTAGGGTTGCCCAAAAATCCATGGCTTGGGTGCGTATTTGCAATTCCACAGCCAGGTGCTCTGTTCTATCTGTTAAATGCACGGGTACATTAAGTATCAAGTGGTGACTGCGGTAGCCGCTGGGTTTGGGGTTTGTCACATAATCTTTCTCTGCCAGTAGCTTGATATCCGGCTGGCGCTTAAAAATTTCCGCTAAGTCTGAAATATCTTTGGCATACGAACAGATGCATCTTATCCCGGCGATATCTGTTAAATGCTGCCTGGCGTCATCTGCCGTAAGGGCAATCCCGCGGCTGTTTAGCTTGCGTGCAATACTTTCTGGCGTTTTTAGCCTGGTTTTAACATGTTCTATTGGATTATATTGCTTCAAGTTATTAAAATCTTCTTGCAAAACATCTACTCTGGTTTGCATATCTTTCATCACACAGCGGTAAAGTACTAAATGATTCTTTAGCTTTTCAAACTCATCTTGTGAAAATCGCAAGAATATCACCCCTTCGCTGGGGTTATTATAACATAAACCGTGTGGCTTTGCCTAGGATGCAAAGGCGAGCAGGATGCAAAGCGCCCGGCAAGCCCCACACCACATAAACTTCTAAAAATTTTTGATATTGGAGGAAATAAAATGAAGAGATTTTGGTTTGTTTTAGTTTTGTTAGGATTTGTTGGCTGTGGTTGGCGTGAAAATGCTGCTGAGGAGCGTGTTGAAGCGGTTGAGCCTACTACTGTTGTAGAGGCTGTTGCGCCCACGCCTGCAGTAGAAGAAACCCCAACCCCAGCGGCAGAAGATGCTTCGGGCCAGTTGGTTTTTGCTACTTCGTTTGAGGAGTCTTACGACGGCATTGAGGCTGTGGGTGGCATTGTGGAGCGCTCTACGGTGTATGTGCGCAGTGGTGAATATTCTGTGGTGGTGGCTGCGCGTAGCGAACCTTGGCACGGGCTTGCGCTGGACGTTACGGAGATGGCAACCCCGGGCGGCAGTTATATGTTCTCTGTTTGGGTAAGAAACCCTGGGCATTGGCGCACTGGGTTTCAGTTGATGATTATTGTAGATGGGCAGGCTTCAGTTATGTACGGCAGCGAGGCTGCCATCGTTTTAAACCCAGATTTATGGACAAACCTTGTGGGATATTTTGAAATGCCAGCCGCAGCGGAGAATGTGAAGTTGGCCGTGCAAACCCAGGATGACGCGCATCAGGTTTTCTTTGTGGATGATGTGTCGCTTTATTCCCAGGCCGCCCATATTTCTGGCTGATAACCTACGGTGGCTTGTTTGCCATTGCGTACTATTGGCGTTTTGAACATGCCGGGGTTGTCTAGCAGCCGTTCTTCGGCATCTTCGCGGCTGGATAGGTATTGTATAAACTGCGCTTCGTATTCTTTAGATTTTTCATCCATAAGTGCATCCATGCCGCCTACGGCCGCCTTTACGCCTTTGTATTCGCCAGGGCTCATGCCAAATTTATTCACCTCTATAAATTGAAACTTAATTTTTCGTTCTTTAAAATACCGCTGCGCCTTCTTCGTATCAAAACATTTGGCCTTGCCGAAAATTTGAATATTCATAAATAAATCCCTTTCTTTAGCAAAATTTGACCGATATCACCCCCAATAAAATTAAAGTTTTTGCCCCGCTTTTTTCAAAAAGCGGGTCGGGGTGCGGGGACAAAGTCCCCGCGGTCTTAAATACAGGAGGTACGATATGACAAAAATTGAACAGAACCGCCGTTTTATGCATTGCCCGTCTTTTTATGAGGGGATGAAGCTTAGTGACCAGGCCAGCGGGGTTAAGCCGCCGGCTTTTGGCAAGGAGATTGTGGGGGAGCTGATTGTGCTGCCAAGTTTTGAGCCTATAGCGGCAGATGTGCCGTATACGAAGCTGTTGGATGCGCGGCGTAGCGTGCGTAGTTATGATGCCGAATACGCCATGACCCAGGCAGAACTTGCGTTTATGCTTTGGAGCGTTAATGGCATACAAAGGTTTAGGGATGATGTGGCCACTTTTAGGCCTGTGCCAAGTGGCGGTGCGCGGCATCCATTCGAGACGTATTTTGTGGTGAAATCTGTTGAGGGCCTAAAGCCTGGGCTGTATCATTACCTGCCAACAGAAAATATCGGCGAAAAGCGCGTAACCATCGAGTTTTTGGGTGATATGGCGCAGCATGAAGAAACCGTGACAGAAATGGTGGCCGGGCAGGTCTGGGTGGCGAAAGCCTCTGTATTGCTGCTGTATAGCTGCATTCCATACAAGGCCGAATGGCGTTACCACGAAATGTCGCATAGGGTGCAGCTTATAGACCTTGGCCATGTAGGGCAGAATGCCATGCTTAGTGCCGTGGCACTTGGGCTTGGTAGTTGCTGCCTGGCAGCTTACAATCAGGTCGCCTGCGATAAGCAAATTGGCTTGGATGGGCTGGAAGAGTACACTGTCTATGGTGTGGCCGTGGGGAAAGAAAGCTGATATATAGTCGCTCCACCCAAAAACCATCGCATTATAGAACTTGTAAATTTCCCGCAAGTCTTCGTCGCTAAAAAAAAACTTGCGCACATAAATCTTGTGTGCAAAATCAACTTCTTGCAGGTTTATCATTAAATAATTCAAAACGGTTTCGCCTATCGCGACAAAAAGCCTGAAACGCCTTATCCCGGCATTTCATAGGCCGCTCTGCGAGACCGATTCTCATTTATTTTGCTGTTGGTAGTTGATTTTGCATCGATTATGATTTCAACTAATTACATATTGTAATTAGTTGGTTTTATTTTGTTCGAAAGAGGCACCGGTATAGACATAGCCGTATTGCACGGCGCACCTGGCCGTGGGAAAACTACAGCGGGCAAAAAACCGTATGAAAGCACGGGCTTGCGCCAAGCGAGGCTAAAAACGATAGCGGCGGTTATGTTGCCAGTTTACATTCGCATATGTTCTAAAAATAAAACTTAACCAGCCGGGTTTTAGTGTACGCACCCGCATTCTCCATACTTTTTTTAGAGTTATGGTTGTAATACCAGCAACCAGATAAAACCCTATATCCTTTTCCAAAACAGATTCGCTTTAAATGTTCTAAAATATTTGCGGCTATCCCTTGTTGGCGATATTGTTCACAGACATACATGCCAATGCTTGAAATATTTTTTAACACCCTTCCATAATTAATAACCCCAAAACCAACAACATTGCCGTCATATTCCACAACATATATTTCTATATGACCGGCACCATTGTACAGTTTTTTAATGATTCCATCAAAAAAATCCCCGCTTAACTTTAATGTTTCACAATCTTTGTCAATGTCTGCAACCCTTAAATTTAATGCTTTTTTGCGCTCTGCCGGTATCTCTTTTTCTGTGTAGATGGCAAAATACGCTTGTTTTTCTACTTTAGCGAAATTATCAAAACAATGGCTTATAAAAAATTCATCACCTGTTGGAACCATTGCATTTGTTACGCTTTCGTGTTTTTTTACTCTTGTAAATAGTCCTTGCGCTTGATTCGCATAGGGAACAAATACATTAAACAATGTTATGGTGCTATTTTCATGAATGGCAAAAAAACCAACAATGTCATCACAAACCATCATTTTGTAATGATTGCTTGCAATCACAATTCCTTCCCAAAATGAATCAATGGTAATTTTATTCGATTCGATATAATCCTCAATATAAGGGTGAATTTCTTCCCATTTACATGGGAAAAATAAAACTTCATTGTTAGACATAATACGCGCCCCCATTTGGTAAATTTTTTACATAAGGTACATTAGCTAGGTTGCCTAATACTCAACCCGAAGCAGCGTCAACCCCTGTGGCGGCATGGTTTTGCCAGCCTGCGCCCTATCCAACGATGCGATTATGCCCGGTACATCATCAACCTTGCCAAGCCCCGCATACACCACTGTCCCGGCCACAATCCGCACCATATTATACAAAAACGCATTACCCCTAATGGTAAGCGTGTAGACATCATCTGCAAAATCCACCTGGCAGGAATAAACCTCTCGCACGGTAGTTTTCGCACTAGACCCCGCCGCACAAAACGCAGCAAAATCATGCCGCCCCACAAATGCCTGGGCGGCTTTTTGCATCTTGGCAAGGTTCAACTCTTGCGGAACATGAGCCGCATAGCGCAGCAGTAGCGGGTTGGGGCAGGGGGCAGAATGAATCCTATATGCATATGTTTTGGCAACTGGGTTAAAGCGCGGGTTAAAATCATCCGCCACAACCTGCGCCGCCAGCACAGAAATATCCGCCGGCAACATACCGCTTAGCACCACCGGCAACTTATCCAGCGGCACCTTCAATCCATCTGCAAAAAAAGCCACCCGCTGCCCCAGTGCATGCACCCCGGCATCTGTTCTGCTAGCCGCGCGCACCACAACCGGGCAGCCAAGTAGCTCTGCCAATGTATTTTCAACTATCTCCTGCACAGCCACGGCATTCTCCTGCCGCTGCCACCCGGCATAATTTGTACCGTCATATGCGACAGTTAATAAAATTTGCATAATAATCCTCTATTTTAAAGCTGTAACCCTGCCCGCATTCCTGAAAAAAGCGAACCAAAAGACTTTAACATTGGAATCTATATCAAACGAAGTTTGATGCAAAAGCCCAGGGTGGCCGCGCTTTTCGGCCATCCCAGGCTTTTGCCCAATAGCTACGATGAAGTAAAGCCCCAAAAGTTAAAGTTTTTTGCTTCTTTTTTTCAAAAAAGAAGGAGGGGTTAAATCACACAGATTCAGTATCAAGTACAGCCGCATCAAACAGCGCATCTACTTCTGCAGATGGCTTTTTGGTCGCTAGTGTTACTATTATTGCCGTAGCCAGCCCTGCAAAGAAGCCTGGCACTATGGCGAATAGATTGAAGGCTGCTATATCGGTTACGTTGCCTAGTACAATCCAGCTTACGTTAACCACAGTACCCACGATAATGGCTGCCAGCGCGCCAGAGAAGTTAAAGCGCTTCCAGTACAGGCTCAAAATAACGGTTGGCCCAAATGCCGCGCCGAACACGCCCCATGCATGGCCAACAAGGTCCATGATTGTGCCAAGGTTGGGGTTGGAGGCTATTATAGTAGATGCAAATGCCACCACAAGAACCACCACGCGCCCCACCCAGATAGTTTCACGGTCGGAGGCGTTTTTCCTAAATATCGGCTTGTAAACGTCTGCTGTGAAGGCCGATGAAGATACCAGAAGCTTAGCATCGGCAGAACTCATGGCCGCGGAAATGATTGCAGACAGCAATATGCCAGAGATAACTGCCGGGAACAGCGCACGAGACATCACGATAAACACTTGCTGAGCATCGTCGATAACAATGCCTTGCTGCCTTGTATAGGCCAGTGCCATAATACCCACCAGCACAGAGAATGTAAGAATAAGTACATTCCAAGAAATACTGATGGCCGCGCTCTTTTTAACCTCTGCATGGCTGCGGATAGACATGTACCGGATTATGATATGAGGCATGCCAAAATACCCAAGCCCCCAGCCAAAGCCCGTTAAAATATGGCTAATACTGGCCCAGTCTGCGTTTCCGCTGGCCATCATATTCCAATAGCCGTCTGGGAAAAATTCTGCAGAAAGTGCGCCAGGGTCGATTACAAGCAGGGCGAACAGCGGTGCGGCCATTAGCGCACCAAGCATCATAAGCCCTTGGAAAAAGTCTGACCATGCAACGGCCTTAAACCCGCCAAGGAAGGTGTAAATTACCACAAAGCCCGCCACAATATACATGCCAAAAACTCTTTCCATGCCAAAGAGGGTGTCAAATAAGATACCACCGGCGCGGATGTTTACAGATGCATAGGCAGTGTATGCCAGCAAAAATATTACGGCACATACTACTTGTAGGGCCTTGCTTTTAGATAGGAAGCGGTTTGTAAAATATTGCGGCAGGGTGATAGAGTCGTCGTATCCTATGGAAAAACGACGTAGCCGCGGTGCGATAAAAATCCAGCTAAGCATATAGCCGATTGCAAGCCCGATAGCAATCCAAACCCGGCTCATGCCAAATGTGAAAATAGCGGCGGGCAAGCCCATAAGTACCCAGGCGCTCATATCCGAAGCGCCGGCAGACAGCGCCGAAACCCATGCGCCAAGCTGCCTGCTGCCAAGGAAATATTCCTTGTCGCCGCCTTTTACTTTCATGAAGCAGTAGATGCCAAAAACCAGCAGCAGCACGAAGTAAACGATAAATACAATCACTTCTCCCATTACAACCATACAAATTTCCTCCCTTTAATTTAGTATATTCGTCTATTATATGTTAAAATGGTCTTATTGACAAGATATTGTCTTAAAAAGGATAACAAGGAGTGATTCCATTGACCTTTCAAGAACATTTAACGCAGGAATTTGCACAGTCTAAACAGGCTATTCTTTTTGCCTTAGGGAACTTGCCCGGGGCCAAAACAATAGTGGTGAATATTGGCGTAAACAGCCTGGTGCATGATACGGGGCTGCTCAATATCCGCAATTTTAAGAATTTTATTAAGGATATTTCAGAGCTGATAAACGCGCAGCAAAATAGGCATGTTGTGATTGTGGTTTCTGATTATTTAAAGCAGGCAAAATACCTGCAAAACCACGAGATGCCATCCAAAAATTCTGGACTGTATTCTGCGCTGGTGGCCTTGGTGCAAAATGATTTGGCTAATCTTTTTAGTGATGAATTTTCGGAATACAGCCTGCGTGCCATCGGGCTGCCCATTGGCGACGCTGATAACCATAGCGAGCATAATAAAACGATAAAAACCCTGGAGACTATTGTGTTTTCACAAGCGAAATCTAGCGAGACTAAAATCGAGGCCATTAGGGCCTTGCTTAATAGCAAAAAAACCGCCAGCAAGAAATCTAGTTCATTGAAAAAAATTAGCGAGACTATCCGCGGGTTGTTTAGGCATTTCCCCCGGGCTATACCCATAATAATGGAGGACCCAACCCATACCGGCAACCTAGGTGACGAAGAATTTGCCGCAGGGATTGCCATTGCCATAAATGCAGATGCATTGGTGGCTATTTCACAAAAGGGAATGCTTTTTACCACAGACCCCGGCAAGAAAAAAGGCAGCGCCGCGCCGTTTTATTGCTACGACAGCGGGCGCAAATCGCCCTTTGCCAAGGCGCGACAGCAGGCTTTGGCCAAGAAAATTAATGCCGCCAGCCTTGTTAATGGCAACACCAAACCCATACCAATGCTGCTGGCCGCCAGCGACCGCCCATTTGCCATCGCAAATATGTTTAGCGAGGATACTATCGCAGATATATGCGGTGGGGCTTGGCCAAAATTTACCCTGTTTGTGGATTCTGGCAACCCGGCGCTGCCCATAGAGGCGCGGCATATTTCTGGCAAGATTGTGATAGACAAAAATGCAGTAAAGGCGCTAGTTGACGAGAAGGGCAGCCTTTTGCTGGCCGGTGTTGTGGAAATAGCTGGAGAATTTGATGCCCGGCAGGTGGTAAGCATTGTAGACCAAGCCGGGGTGGCAGTTGGGGTAGGGGTTGTTGGCCATTCTGCCCAGGAAATTGCGGCTTTGATGGGCGGCGATGCAGCCGTAGAGCTGATCAGCCGGGATAAGATGCGGGTAAGTGCCGGGTAAGTAACTTTTCTTCAAATTCGTGCCGCAAAACCCTTTGGCAGAATAGGCATACGCAAAAACATTTCAGTTGGTCGCAAATTGCGACCGACTGAAATGTGAACGCGCAAACAAACACAGAAAACCGCAGGAGGCAATTATGAGAATTGTAATAAAAATCGGCACATCGTCGTTAACATATGCCACTGGCAGGCTCAACTACCGCTATGTAAAGGTGCTAGTAGGGGTTTTATGTGACCTTAAAAATATGGGCCATGAGGTGGTGCTGGTATCATCTGGCGCAATGGGCGTTGGCCTTGGCAAAACCACCTTGGCGAAAAAGCCAGCCGAAACAGACTATCGCCGCGCCCTTGCGGCCATAGGGCAAAGCTCGCTGATGGCCATTTACGAAGAACTTTTTGGCGCGTATGGCTGCCAGGTTTCCCAGGTGCTTATCACAAAATCTGCATTGCAGGACGAAGCCAACAAGAATGACATAGCCAGCGCATTCTCTCGGATGTTCGAGCTGGAGATAATCCCCATCGTTAACGAAAATGATGTGGTGGCTTCAGATGCCATGAAGTCCATGGATTTATTCGGGGATAATGATACGCTGTCTGCCCATGTGGCGGAGTTTATTAAGGCAGATTTGCTTATCATCCTGTCTGATATCAACGGCTTGTACGACAGCGACCCTAGGGGCAACCCAAATGCAAAAATTATCCCCCTAGTAACGCATCTAAACGATGAAATTTACAAAATGGCCAGCGGCGCAGGCACAGCCCGGGGCACAGGCGGCATGGCCACAAAGTTAAACGCCGCCGCCATAGTAATGGCAAGCGGCAAAGACATGGTGATAACCAACAGCAGCCGTCCAGATGATTTGTACAAAATAGTGGCGGGTGAGGCCGTGGGTACGCTATTTAAAGGACGGGCCTAACAGGCCGCCAGCGATTTCCAAAAGGGGGGCAATATGGACTACATCATAAAACGCAGCAAGCGTAAAACCATAGCAATTTATATAAAAAACGGCCAGGTAGAAGTCCGTGCGCCGCTTGGCTGCCCCATGGCCGCCATTGAAGGCTTCGTGGAAGAAAAACAGGGGTGGATTTCAGGCAAGCTGGCCACCTCCCAAGAACAAGCCGCAGCAAGGCGTGATTTCGCCCTGGGTTATGGCGATTTTATCACCTTACGTGGGCGGCAGTACCCAATTGTGGCTAGGGCAGGGGATAGAGCCGGGTTTTGTGGCGAGAGCTTTTACATGCCGTCAGGGCTGGCAGTAGATGCGATTCGGGATATTTGCATCAAACTATACCACCGCCTGGCAAAAAGCCATATTGAAGAAAGAATCGCGGCATATGCCGCCAAGCTGGGCTCGCCCGCCACCGTAAAAATAAACAGCGCGAAAACCCGCTGGGGAAGCTGCTCTGCCCGCAAGAGCATCAACTTTTCGTGGCGGCTAATCATGGCTGCAGACCCTATTATAGACTATGTAGTGGTGCACGAGCTGGCACATATGCAAGAAATGAACCATTCCCCAAGGTTTTGGGCGATTATAGAAAAAATCATGCCAGATTATTACCTGCACCGGCAGGGGCTAAAAAAACTGCAAAAGCGGCTAGCATCGGAGGATTGGTAATGTTAACATTGTTTTTTTCCGGCACTGGCAACACTGAATATATAGCGCGGGCGTTTAGCCAAAAAATGCAATACCACTGCCTTTCTATAGAAGACGAGGCAGATTTCCCGGCAGAGATAGCCGCCGCAGATACATTGGCAATATGTTACCCCATTTACGGCTCGCGAGTGCCGCTTATAATGCGCGAGTTTGTTGCGCGGCATATGGATATATTCCGTGGCAAAAAGTTGGTGATACTTGTTACGCAGCTAATTTTTTCCGGAGATGGGGCTAGGGTGCTTTGCGATATTTTCCCGGCTGGGCATGTGGAGGTAATTTACGGTAGGGTGGAAGCCCAACGCCTTACCATATCACTATGGCAGGTTTTTGGGACAGCCCCCTCCGAACCGGACGGACACCTTTCGATGTATCCGGCTCTCCGATTGCTTCTAAACCGATAAGTC
>WQVK01000011.1 GCA_009784025.1 Defluviitaleaceae bacterium | reverse complement strand
GCGCAAAAGCCATACTTTGCGAACCATTCTGTCACGGCTTTCAAATAAGCCGCCTTCTGCCGAAAAAACCCGGCAGGGCGGATTATTTTCATCAGTTCTTCCATTGCAACTTTTTGCACAAACTGCGGGGTTAAGCTTTCAAAATTGGCTATGGCCAGCTCTACATTACCCCAGGCGGTATTTTGGGTTAACACCGCGCCAACCATTACTTCATATGGGGTTTTTGCAGGCCACCATTGCAGGTTACCATGGTAAGCCTCCAGGGTGGCGTAAACTTCCTGCACTGGGTTGCTCATATAAGCATCCCCCGCAGAATCTCGCTTTTTTGGCCGTAGCCAAGCTCCACTGCGGCTGCATCCATACAGGCCGCCGCAGAGAAAACTATAGCAAGGATTCTTTCCCGGTTATCCCCCACAAGCGGCGGGATATCTAGCACAGGCACGGCTTCATCATCCCCAAACCTATGGATATTTGTACCCTTTTGGCGGTCGCGCTGTAGCATTTGCATCACGATAATAATCTGGCATATTTCCAGGGCAAGATGCGCCGCAATAAGATTATCCCTGCGCCCAAGCTTGGCTAAAACCATAGCCGCCATGAACCAAAACTGGTTCACCATCATGTCTGTTTCATTGGCCTCCGGCTGGGGCTGTTTATCCACTGGGTAGCGAAAAAGCAGGTCAAAACGCTTGCCATCTTCCAGGCAAAGACGTATCACATCTTTGCGGGCATGGGCTATTATTTCGTAGCCAAACACCGGGCTAAATTCCTCTGCCACTGCCGCCAATACGGTTTTTATACAGACAGGTTTATCCCCCGGTAGGAAAATTTCAATATCCACATCGCTGTATTTGTCCAGTTCTGCTGGGGTTTTCAGCGAGCCGCCTAGTTTTATTTCATCTATCGCCAGCATACCCGCCAGCAGGGTTGATATTTTCTTTGCGGCGGCGGGTTGCCATATCATGGCTGCACCTTTAGCTTCCAGCCATGGTCGTTGTGGTACACCATTAGACGGCTCATTCCGCCGTCTATGTTTATGCTCTCGCCGGTGATAAACCCGGCTTTTTCACTGCATAGGAATAGGGTCATATCTGCGATATCTTCGGGTGTTCCTATGCGCCCTGCCGGGTGATGACGGCTGTCTGCAGTGTCCTGCGGAGCGGATGGCATTGCCGTAGCCGTACTCTGGCGGTAATTAGCCGTGTCTATCCAACCGGGGTTGATGGCGTTAACCCGCGCCTTGCCGGCCAGGCTTATGGCCATAGCATGTGTTAATGCCGAAATCCCGCCCTTTGCCGCAGAATACGCCTCTGTATCTGGCTGGGATTGATTTGCCCTGGTAGAAGATATATTCACAATAGAAGCGCCGGGTGTAAGCAAACCGCCTTGCACAAGCAAGCTGGTGAGAAAATAAGGCGCCGTAACTCCCACCCGCTGCACATATTCAAAATCCTCGTACGAGCAACCCGTAAGCAGCCCGCCCCGCCCAATGCAGGCGTTGTTAACCAGGCAGTTTACCGGGCTGGCAAGGGTAGAAACAAAACTCTCCAGCGTAGCTTTATCCGCCACATCACCACAAAAAAAGCGCAGGCCGCTATGCCGCTTTTGCAGCATAACCCCTGCGGTTTCGTCTATATCAATAACAGAAACAGTCGCGCCGTTCCGCAAAAAAGCCTCTACAATGCAGCGGCCTATTCCATTTGCGCCCCCTGTAACTACGGCATGTTTATTAGCGGCCATCATACCTCATCCTTCGCTAAATATTGCTCTAGCTTCTCAAACTTCTGCACTACCCGCTGGTGCAGCGCCTCATCGTCAATGCCCAGCACCAGTCGCATTTGCGCCAGGTTCATTTCTACATCGGCTATTTCGTCTAATATTTTATCTGCCATGCCTGGCTGCGGGCTGCGGTTGATGTACTTTTGCAAGGCTACAATAAGCTCTGCGCATTCTTCCACGGCTTGGCCTACTTGGGCAGCCTCACCCCATTGCGCCAGTGCTGCTTGCATGGTTTTTACCTGCCGCTGCGTAAAATGTACCGTCACGCCCCCATCACCTTTACAAAAAACCGGCGGCTTCGCGGCGCATCAAACTCGCAGAAATAAACCCCCTGCCATGTACCCAGCAGTGGTTTGCCGTTTTCTATGATAATCGTCTCGCTGGCCCCCATCGCAGAGGCCTTCAAATGCGCCGAGCTATTGCCCTCCCCGTGACGAAACTCTGCCCTGTCTGGGAAGGCCTTATCCAGCCCTAACAGCATGTCATGCACCACATCTGGGTCGGAGTTTTCATTTATGGTGATGCCGCCGGTGGTATGGGGGCAGTAAACCACGGCAATGCCGCTGTTTATGCCACTTTTGGCCACGGCCTCACGTAGTTGTGTGGTGATATTGTAAAAATGTTCCCTTGGGGTGGATAATTGAAATTCGTAGCACATATTTATTCTCCTCCTATTTCTCGCTGTATTAGCTCCAATGCAATTTTTAATGCGGCAATGCGGCGGGTAAGCAAGGTTTGCTGTGGTGCGGCCTGCTTTGCCATGTCAATTTTTTCGCATTTGCGAAGGGTGGATAGCAAGGCAGTATGAGCTTCTTGCAGCTGTGTTTTAGGGTATTTCATTTCCGCCTACCCCCAAACAGCCCACGAGGCAGCGATAAAACAATCAGTAGCCCAATTGATATAACCCCAGCCACCATCAGCGTTTCTATACCACGCATTAGTGCGGCGGCGTTCTCGCCAGAGATTGTATACAGCATAGTGTAATAGATGCCAACCCCCGGCACAAGCGGAATCACGCCGGGTATCATAAATAAATTTATGGGCATTTTCCGCCAAAAGCTTAACACTCGGCTTAAATACGCAATGGCCATGGCGGCAAAAAACACCGATACAATGCCGCCGCCAGTAGCCAGCAGCGCCAGTTGGTACACAATCCAACCCAAAGCCCCTACCATCCCACAAAAGGCAAACTCCCGCCGCGGCACATTAAAAACCAGACAAAATCCAGTAGTGGCAAAGAAAGCCAGCACAAAATGTGTTACCATATTAACACACCCCCAAACAGGCTATACCACAGGCTCATGGCAGTACCAACCCCCGTGGCGATGGCAATAGCAATTAAAAAAGCATCTAAAATGCGCGCAGAGCCGGATATAAAATCCCCCTCCAGCACATCTCGGATGGCGTTAGTTAAGCTTAGCCCCGGCACAAGGGGCATGATTGTGCCTATGATAATGGCATTTATGCTGCTGCCAAGGCCAATATTTAACAAAACCATAGAAAACAGCGCAGCAAACGCACCGCCGCAGATATTCCGCAGTACAGAGGCCACATTACGCTCTTCTAGGAACATGATAGGGATATGCATAAGAAACGCCGCAACGAGGGCGCTAACGGCGTCATCCCAGCCGCCGCCCAGCATGGCAGCCAAGCAAAATGCCGCCAACGATGCCCCGGCTATTTTCACCCATTTGGGGTAAGAACCAGAGGTCTTGATTTCTTCAAGCCTGGTTAGGGCAGCCTCCACAGTGATATCGCCCTCTACAAAGCCTCTGGAAACCTCGTTTACACTGGCGATTTTAACAAAATTATTGGCACGGCTTTTAACCCGCCGCACCATGGTAACAACATTGCCGTCTGCGCCTTCTGCCGAGGCAAAAACCCCTGTGCTTGTGGCAAAGGATTCTGCGCCTTGGAAGCCGCATTTTGTAAGAATGCGCAGCACAGTATCCTCTACTCGGTTGGTTTCCGCGCCGGATGCCAGCAGGATTTCCCCGGCTAGGATGGATAATTTTACCGCTTGGTTTGTAGTTGATAGCAAGTTGTGGCCCTCCTTGGGGGTTGGATTTGGCTGTTTATGTATAGTCGCTCCACCTAAAAACCCTCACATAGAGCTTGTAAATTTCCCGCAAGCCTTCGTCGCTAAAAACCTTGCGCACCGCTAGTGCGCAGCGGCTTTCAGCTCCTCGCCTTGCGAAAAATTTCCTGCACTCTATGCGAATGTTTTTAGGTGGAGCGACTATAACCGTAGGGCGCAGCAAGCGCATCCCCTACAGCTGTCCGCAGTTTCTGTCATGGTAATATTTGCAACTAATCTCGGAGGATTTTCTCCATGGCTTTACCCCTGGCCAATTCATCTACAAGTTTATCCAGCCAGCGGATTTGCTGCATTAGCGGGTCACTGACATCCTCCACCCTTATGCCGCAAATTACGCCTTTTATCTGACTGGCGTTTGAGTTCATTTGCGGGGCGGCGGCAAAAAAGGCCTCAAGGCTGGCTTCACTGGCTATTTGCCCGGCAAGCCCGGCATCATTGTAGCCTGTTAGCCAGCAGATTACCATGTCTAGCTCTGCTTTGTTGCGGCCTTTTTTCTCGATTTTTTGTAGGTATAGCGAGTATATTTTGGCAAAACTCATTTTAAAAACCCGGCTGTTATCCATATGCTCTCCTTTTAAGAACTCTAATGTGACATTTCCCATAAATACAGCGACGCAACAGAGCCATATGGCGCATAACGCCTAACATAGCGCACGAAACGCTCTTTCGGCATATCCTTATGCCCGTATAATAACATCATACCCCGGCGTATTGCAAAATCGCCATAGCTTACAATGTTTGGGCGCATTAGCGAGAAGATTAGCAGCATTTCTGCCGTCCATTGACCCACGCCCTTTATGGCGGTTAGGGTCTCGATTATCTCTTGATCGGTTTTTTGTGACAGGGTTTCGAAGTCTATGGCCCGGCTTACGGCGGCGGCGGCGATATTTTTAATGTACCCAGCCTTACGCATGGACATGCCGCAGGTTTGGATTTCTTCTGGCGAAAGGGCATTGAGCTTAGTGGCGTTCATGCCGCCACTAAGCTGGCTTAGCTTACCGCATACTGTTGTTGCGGCTTTGTTGGATATCTGCTGGCCTATTATGCTTTCTACCAAGGCGGCGAATAAATCTGGGTTTATTTTGCGCCGGATTATACCACGGCGGTCTATGGCTGCGCCAAGTTTTTTGTCTTTTTTGCGCAAATGGTCAAGTTCTTTTTCGCCGTATTCGAAATATTTATCCATTAATTTTCTTCCGCCAGTAGGCTTTTTAGTTCGGTTATTTCTTCTGCAGATAGAGTTACACCTTTGCCCATTTTCGAGTTGTCTGGTGCCCAGTCGCGGATATCGTATTTTGGCTCGCGGTCGTTCCAGCTTATGAGGTTAAGCTCTTTGCGCCAGCCCTTAGAGCCTTCAGACAACACGCCTATATGCTTGGTTATTTCAAATTTAATTTCTGCCATTTTTGTAGCCTCCGTTTTTGCTGTAATCGTAACATATTTGTGAAAATTTTAAAACAGATATGCTGCCTTGCGCTGAAACTGTAGCTTCTTCGCCGTGGGAATATCCTTGCCTTCACTGCTTCCCCTTTGTACTGCCAACATCTTTACATTTATCGCCATTTTATTTGGCTATATGCGCTTTGTCAACCATGCACCATCCGCGGATTGTGATTTTACTGCCGAGGACAATTTTAGCATTTGTGGTACCATACGGTACCATTTTTAGGTGAAAATGGTACCGTATGGTACCACATTTTTGCAAAAAAGAGCCCTAAATCGCAACTGCAAACTAAAAAAAGCCCTAAAATAAGGGCTTTTTAAAAAATTCAAGAATGAAATTTAAAGTTTTTGCTTTTTTCCAAATGTAACCCGAGAGAAATCGGGCGGGAGATCGTGCCTGGTTGGCGAAACAAATCTTATAAAGAAGCTGAGGCTTGGCCAACAAAGCCTATTATAATCCCGCCATCCGCGCATCTAACTCATGCTCTACAAATTGCTGGATTGATGGCCGGCTTTCGTTGGTCATTAAGAATTCGAAGCAGTTGTAGCGGCATTTTTGGTAGTGCTGGTTGAATATTTTAAAGTCGTAGCCTATGCATTTTGGGCTACAGGTGTTGCTTGTTAGGCGTTTGCAGTCTCCGGCGCTGCTTAGATGCTGTAGCATTTGTTGGGGCAATGATTCTAGGAAGGCTGGGTATTTGCTTATATGTTCGCCGTAGATGCGGGCTAACATGCCTTCTTTGCGGAATACGAAATTCATTACGGTTCGTATGGGTTTGCCGTATTTGTATGATGCTAGGTAGCCGTTCTTTTTAAGTTCGAAAGCTACTTTACAGCCATTTTCCATCATGTATTTGTGGAAATTTTGTACGAATGAGCGATTCTGGTCGTCCACCGATTCAAAAAACTCTTCGAATGTTATTTTTTCTGCTGGCATTTTAATCTCCTGTCCATGTTTTTGATAATTCTTTGTGTATTAGATATCTCCTGTCAGCGATAGTAAATTGCCTTCGGTGTCCCTAAAATAGGCGCATTTTACGCCCCAGTCTGCTACGGTTTGCAGCTCGCCTATAAATTCTACACCGGCTTCTTTTAGGCGCTTGTAATCTTCTTCAATGTTTTCGCAGGGGATGCCTAGGGATGTGGTGTCTGGCTGGCTGTTGGCGCTTGGCAGGTTGTAGCCTTTGTAGGCCGCCTGGCCTTCTGCCTTAAATATTGCGAAGCTATAATCATCCCCTGCTTTGGTTGCAAAGCCTGTCCATGGGCCATTTCTGTCGCCCCATGTTGGGATTAGGCCAAGTTTTTTTGTGTAGAAATCGAAACATTCGCCGTAATCGCCTCTTACATTTACCGTTACCATTGATTTGTTGAAATCCATTTTTATTGCCTCCTATTTTTTATAGTAATATGATTTTGCGTGGCTCTTGCTGGGTGGCGCAGGCCAGATTACTTTTGCATATTATCACACCAAACAGGGCAGCATCATGTCATGTTTCGTATCGGGCTAAAATGTTTTTTGCGATGGATATTATTTCTGCGGCAACATGGGGCGGCTCAAGCACTTTCACCTTGTCCCCAAAGCCAAGCAGCCAGCTAACCATATAATCCAGGTTGGTAAAATCAAATTCAAAATGCAGCCCATCTTCCGTTTCTCGGAAGCTTTCTATGCCATAGGCCTCTACCAGCCTATACTTGACCGCCTTATCAAAAACCGCCACAAGCTTGATATCATCTGTAAGATGGCTGTACAAATCCGGCTTTTCCTTTGGGATATTTCGCATGGTGAAGGCCTGGTCACATTGCACCAGGTTAATTAGCCTATTTAGCTTAAACATGCGCCAGCCCTGCCTTTCTAGGCAAAACCCGAACACATACCATGATGTCCATTGGAAAATAATTATATGCGGCTCTATGCGCCTGCGGCTTTCGCCCTTGCCATAAAAATAATCAAACTGAATAACCCTACTTTGAAAAATTGCCTGCTTAATAAGCCCAATTTTCTCTGTAAGCTGCCCCTTATAGTACGATGCCAGGTCTATCACAATAGGCTCGTGAAGCGACACAACGGCATCTGAATTTGCCCCTAACTTATCCAAAGTCTGCTCAATGCGCGATTGTTCTGAAACACTGCCAATCCCTTTTAGCGCCGCAATAATCCCAGTAAGCTCGTCTGTGGTAAGCACGGCCTTATCCAGCTTAAACCCCTCGGCAATAGAAATCCCACCGCCAACCCCCTGATGCGTAATAACAGGAATACCCGCCTGGCAAAGCGCATCAATATCCCGCCCGATAGTACGCCTGTTAACCTCAAACCTCTCTGCCAAAAAAGGCGCAGTAACCCTCTTGTTCTGCAACAATACCGTTAAAATCCCAAGCAAGCGGTCAAGTTTCATATTCGGCCTCCTTTTATGTATTAAAGTTCTTCTGAAATCACAAAAACGTGATTTCGGAAGAAATAAAAGATTGAAAAGGTAACTTTTTCGAAATCAAAAAACACGATTTCGAAAGAAGTCTATTGTAACAGAGAAACAGGGCGGCCGTATGTCATGTTTATTGTTATACTAATTCCCCTTTTTTTGAAAAACAAGCAAAACTTGTTTCAACTAATTACAGATTGTAATTAGTTGAAATTTTTGCAAAGTTTTTCTATACTGTGGCAAAGGAGAGTTTTTATGTTTATAGATTGCTTTAATCGGGATTATGATATGTATGATTTCCCGCATTTCGTACCAAGGGAAGAGCTGGCTTACAATGTGGATTATGCAGAAGATATGGTGCGTGAACAATGGATTTACCACCGCTGGCGCGCAGATATTGAACAGGGCAGCCTGATGCAATCTGGACGATTTAAGGCCGAGGCGCAGAAAATAGCCGGCCATGGCGGCATGATATTGGAGATATGCGCGGGCCCGGGCGGCGGGTTTATGCCCGCAATATTGCTGCAAGATTACAACGCCAACATAATGATAAGCGACCTTTGCCCCACTGTGGTGCGGGAATGGCAGAGGCTTTTTAATGACATGGACACCCCCCCGCCAAATGTAGAATACGCGGCATTTAACACCTGTGACATGCCCTTCCGCGACAACAGCCTAGATGTGATATGCGGCAGCGCCGCAATAATTAACATAGAAGGCGGTGGAGACAGCCGCGACCGCGCCCTGCGCGAGGTGTACCGGGTTTTAAAGCCTGATGGGCTGTTTGTTTTTGACTATGATTTTGTTACGAAGTAATTTTATGATGGCATGCCAGCCAAAGCCCGCGAGACAATAAAACAGAAGTACCCGAATGTTTTTTGGGATACTTTGCAGATATTTGATAATTTAGGGTTTTCCCAGGTAGAAACTGTAAAAACTGGGGCATGGTCCAACGAGAATGACATGAGCAACCTAGCCGATTTATGTCGGGAGATGGGTACGCCGCTGATGTTTTCTACGTTTACGCGGTATTGCGTGAAGTAGCAAAGGGAGCATGGTGGCGACAGGCAAAAAAACAGGAGGCGACATAAAATCGCCTCCCGAAAAAAATCCAAGAAAATTAAAATTTTTGGAGGTGTCGAGGGCAAAGCCCCTGACGGTCTTGACCCTATTTCCTCACTTCCGCTGAGGCGGGGCGAATATATCCATTGGGAAGTCTAGTTCAGAGAAGTATTCGCAGGGGTTGATATCGCCTTGCTCGTGGCACTCATGCGGGATACAAAAGCCCTTAGACTGTACGTTTAGGTGTACCAGGCGGAAGAGTTTTATTATGCTGAACAGGCCTATTGTCACTTGTACTTCTTCTTTGCCGTGATGGTTGTGGATTTTTGCGTCTAGGCCAACGGCTTTGGCTTCTGCCCAGATGAAGGGCGCTGCGGTGAAGGTAGAACCGCCGTTGCTGCTGTATAGGTCTGTACCCACAACAAGGTCACTGCCGGTTGAGCCAAATAGGGTTACTTTCATAGTGAAGATGCTGGCGCAGGTTTCTTCTTTTATTGGCTTGCCCTTGGCATCGCAGAAAAGTAAGTTGTATTTGAATACATATTTTACTACAACATCCCAAAAACCATTGCGGAATGGGCATGGCTTTTTGCTTATCACCTGTATACTATCTATTGTAACTTTGTCCATGGTTACGGTTGCCGCGCCTGGGATATGCTCTAGCAATACGCTTTCTTCATGGTCTTTGCCGTGGTCATGCTTGTTTGACATGACTATAACCGGGCTTAGTTCTTTATGCGTAAGGCAGTTTTGCCTGCGGCAACTGTCGTACACTTTGTATGCTACTATGCATTCGTCTTTTACCCTTCTTGGGTCATGGCCTAGGTCTGCGGCCGGTACTGGCGTTACGAAGGGTTCTGCGGTGTTGTCTTGCAATTCAAATGCTGCCATTGTCGCTACCTCCTTGATGGATGCAAAAATCAAATGAATCTTGGTACAGTATATGTACAACTCTTTTTTGTGTGACATGTAGGCCGGATGGTGATATAGTATTAGAAAATGTCCAAGTGAGGTTGCAGATATATGGCAAGCAAACATGATTATTTAGAACGCTGCGAAAGCCTGGCCGTGCTGGGCGGTACATTTGACCCGGTGCATATTGGGCATCTGGCCCTGGCGGAAGAAGTGTTACAGCAGTTTAGGCCACAGCGGCTGCTGTTTATACCCAGCGCCAACCCGCCACATAAGCAAGGCCGCCCCAAAACCCACAGCGAGCATAGGTTCAAAATGGTGTTGGCCGCCACCTGCGAAAACCCAGCTTTCGACTGCTCGCGCCTGGAACTAGAGCGCCCGGGGGAATCCTACACCATTGACACAATCAAGCAGCTACGGAAAATCTGCCCAGCGGGCGCAAAGATATATTTTATCACCGGCGCGGACGCCATGCTGGATATACTTTCTTGGAAAAATGCGGAGGAATTGCTTACGCTATGCAGCTTTATCACGGTGCGCCGTCCGGGTGCGGCCAGCCAAAAGTTGGAAACCCATGTAGCCGCCCTACGGGAGAATTTTAAGGCAGAAATATACCTGATGGACATGCCCCTATACAGCATATCCGGCACAGAAATACGCGAGAAACTGGCCAGGGGTGAATCTGTGCGTGGCATGATGCCCATAGCAGCAGAAACATACGCCAGGCAGCATGGCCTATACCAAACCGTGCAGCCAGACCTTGGCCCCGAGCATTTTGAATGGGCGAAGGCCAGGCTAAAGCAGCAACTATCGCCGCGGCGGTTTAAGCATACCCTTGGCACATGCCAAGAGGCCGAAGCGCTGGCCAGGCATTATGGCGGGGATGTGCTAAAGGCCAGATGGGCGGCGCTGCTGCACGACGCCACCAAAGAATATAGCGCAGAAAAAAAGTTAACTCTATGCCGTAAATGGGGCATCACCCTAGACCCGGTGCTGGAGGCCAATATAGACATCACCCACTGCATGCTAAGCGAAGAAAGCGCACGCCGCGATTTTTTTGTAGAAGATTCAGAAATTTTGCAGGCAATCCGCTACCATACCACCGGCTGGCGCGAGCTTAGCCTGCTGGATAGGATTATCATGCTGGCGGATTATATTGAGCCTCACCGGGAAGATTACCCCGGGCTTGAGCAAATGCGCGAGCTTGCGTATAAGGATATGGACGCGGCCCTGGTGGTTGGGATAAAGGCCACTATTGAAGAAGAAGACTTGATTCACCCATGGAGCTACGATGCGCTGAGGCTGCTGGCGGGTGAGGGCCGAGGATAAAGCACAAAGCGACTTGAAGATGCTAGAGTTCTTTGGAAATCACGTTTTTGTGATTTCCAAAAAACTCTGCTGAAATTAAATAGACATCCCACAAAACGGGCTTGCAAAATAAAGGAGCATATGTATGAACAAAGAACTACAAGCGGTAACCGCGTTAAAAAGCGCATTAGAGGCAAAATTCGCCCATGATTTACTGGTGCTGGATTTATCCGGCATCTCGCCAATTGCAGATTATTTCGTGATTGCCACTGCCGGCAGCGCACCGCAAATGGCGGCATTGGCGGAAGTTACAGAAGAAACCCTAAAGGCTGAAGGTTTCCCCATGTTGCATATGGAAGGCGTACGGCTGTCTAAATGGGTTTTGCTGGATTACGGGGCGATTATTATCCATATTTTCGACAAGGAATCCCGGGAATACTACAACATTGAACGCACCTGGGGCGATGCAAAAATAGTGGAATTTTAACTCCAATGAATATACCAAAAACTCCTGGTGGAGAGCGACCTCGTGGTACGGTGCGCGACGGTTCTGTGTGCACTTCGCAGCCGGGTTCACCACAAGTGCCTAGGGCAAAAGTAAAGCGTATTTTAGCCATATTGGATGAGCTTTATCCCTTCGACGGGGTGTGCTTTTTAGATTACGACCATGCCCAGCCATGGCAGTTACTTTTTGCCACCATACTTAGCGCACAATGCACAGATGCGCGAGTAAACCAGGTTACAGCCAGCCTATTCCGCAGCTTCCCCACCCTAGAGGCCTTTGCGGTCGCACCTATTAGCAGCTTGGAAGAAGCCGTGCGTTCTACAGGGTTTTTCCGGGCTAAGGCCAATCATTTACAAACATCGGCCAAGTTGCTGTTGGCCAATTTTGGCGGCCAGCTGCCTTCTGATATAGACCAGCTTACCAGCCTGTCTGGCGTGGGCCGCAAAACCGCCAATGTGGTGCGCGGACATATTTTTAAGCTGCCAAGCGTGGTGGTGGACACCCATGTGATGCGCGTAAGCCGCAAGCTTGGTCTTACACAAAACAAAGACCCAGTAAAAATCGAGCATGATTTAATGAAAATCCTGCCAAAAGCCAGCTGGATTCCATACAACCAGCAAATAATCACCCATGGGCGGCTGGTTTGCGTGGCACGCAGCCCAAAATGCGGGGAATGCGTGTTTAATTCCCAAGGGCTTTGTGGTGGGTGATAGAATAAAAAATGGTACCATACGGTACCATAATTCAGGCAAAATGGTACCGTATGGTACCATTTTAGGGGTATTTTTTCAATAAAACCTCTAGGCCAAATTTCGCAAAGTGGCATAAACACTGGAGTTTTCCATTTTCCAGCTATGATATTTTTTTCAGAAAAAAATAATTTTCAGCAGAGGTACTTATGACACAAAAATCAATTATCGCTGATATCTGCAAAGAGCTTGGCATAGAGCTAAAATCCCTTTCTCATGACTATGTATTTCGCCTGTACAGCGGCGGCAAAACCCGCCATATACTAGGCGCGCTTTGGGATATTAACACCGCCGCAGCAGACCGCATTGCCACGGATAAATGCGCCTGCTACACCATTATGGACGGGCAAGGCGTGCCGGCCATCCCGCATTTGCTGCTTAACAATCCATTGCTGCGCCGCGCCTGGCAAGAAAACACCAGCGCCACCGGCGTATGGGCAGAGGCTTTGGCATATTACAACGACTTTGGCAAAAAGGTTGTACTAAAGCCAAACCAAGGCTCTAGGGGGCTGGATGTGTACTTCTGCCAAAACATCCCGAAAATGGAGGCCGCGCTGCATACGATACTCGCCACCAACCCAGCAGCGGCAATCTGCCCGCTTATTGATATTGCGGCAGAATACCGAGTGTTCTTTCTAGACGGCGTCTGCCATTTCACCTACGGCAAAAAAGCTGGGGAAAACGGCAAGCATAATCTTTCCCAGGGGGCAACAGCCTTCGAGCTGGCCGACCCACAGCTAACCAGCCAGCTTTACGCCCTGGCCGCCAGCGCAGCACAGGCCATAAACATAAAATTTGCCACGGTGGATATCGCACAAACCGCCACAGGCGAACTGTCTATAATGGAGATAAACTCTGGCGTGCAGGCCAACCAGCTAATCCAGCAGCTGCCTCATCTTATCCCCACTATAAAAAAACTCTACACCCATGCGGTTGAAATTATGTTTAAAGGATGATTCCATGAACTTCAAGGTTTACAATGATGTTAACGATTTCTATAATGCCACACACAACCTACTAATGCAGCATGAAGCCCAAAACCTTATCCTATTAGGGAATATCATAATAGGCAAAGAAGGCAAGGATAAATCCGGCTGGCGCGACCCTGCCAACTGGCTGATGGCCACTGTAGCAGACGGCAACGATATACAAATTGTGGCCATGATGACCCCGCCACGCAACATCACCCTATACGCAAAGGAAAACAAAATCAACGAAGCTGCCACGGCCTGCCTCATCTCCGGCCTTGCAAACACCACCGTACCTGGCGTTATATCAGACAAAAACATGGCGCAGCATTTTGCACAGGCATATTGCGCCGCCAAAGGGTTATCCTCCCATACTCTAATGAATCAACGCATCTACGAGCTTACAGAGGTAAACCCCAGCATCCCGCAAACAGGCCAAATGCGCCTGGCAAATGAAAGCGACATGCATTTCCTACCCTACTGGCTGGAAGCCTTTAATGCAGCAGAAGAATATGGCAAACAAACCATGAGCATCCCGCAAGATGCCGGAAATTACTTACACAAAATCACGCAGAAGCAAATATATGTATTGGAAGACGGGGGTCAACCCGTGTCCATATCTGGCACAACCCGGGAAATCCAAACTGTATGCGGCATTGCCTATGTATACACCCCACCGTATTTCCGCAAAAAAGGCTACGCTACATCATGCGTGGCGCAGCTAAGCCAGATGGTGCTAAACCGCGGTTTCACCAAATGCGTGCTGTACACAGATTTAGCCAACCCAATATCCAACAGCATTTATCAAAAAATAGGCTACCGCCCCGTTTGCGATTCACTTATGCTAAAGTTCGTTTAGCGATAGCGCCCGATTGGCATATCACTCCAAACCTGCGCCTCCACATAACATGGCGAGGCGTATGTCCCATCCCATGAGTCCTGCGGCAGCCCGTATTTTTGTATGATTTCCAGAATCTCGTCATAAAAGTACAGCTTGCCCCGGTATTCCATGCCATCCGCCGCCCGTGGGCTAAAAGTGGGAAAGGTATCGCCATAGGTGAAGGAGACGGTCTGTAAATCGAACTCCTCTATGGGGATTCTTACAAACGCGCTATCCTCAAACCATGTGGCAAGAAACGGGCTCTCGCCTATGCACATGTAATGTGGCCAGCCAATGGCAGGCTTGCCGCCATTGTCAATGAACATCTGCCGCATCATCTGTTCCAATTCCCGGCGGCGTTCATAATATCTTTGGTTGCGGTTCTCTACACGAAAAGACATAGTAAACTGCGCCTGTATGACCATCGCCTGGCCAATAGGCAGCCCAGACATGCTAACAAACGCCCGACTTTTCTCTCGTAATAATGGTACAAATACATAAGCCCTCACCTTTGCATCAATAATACCAAAAAAACTCCAGCACCTGAACGATAATTCTAATGCTGAAGTTTTTTGCTTCTTTTTTTCAAAGGTAACCCGAAAGAAATCAGGCGGCATAAAATGCCGGGTTCGCGAAGCGAACCTTATGAAAAGAAGTGGAGGTGTCGGAGGCGAAGCCTCTGACGGTTTTAGCCTCAAACGGTTTTAGCTTCAAGCAGCCTTAGGCCTAAGCATAAAGTATGCCACTGCCACCGCCGCGGATACTGCTAGGCCGGCAGCGCTGTATTTTACTATTTTTTTTCTTTTGTTTGCTTTTTTTATGGCTAGTTCTGCGGTTTCTGCTTCGATTATAAAGATGTCTTCTATTTCGCCTATGCAGTCTAGTAGCCTGTTTAGGGAGATGTTCATATTTGTATTCCCTCCTTTTGTAGGTGGTTGCTTAATTTTTTGCGGGTTCTGAATAGGATAGATTTTACGGTGCCTTCTTTCATGTTGAAGCGTTGGGCTATGGCGGTTATGCTTTCGCCATGGAAGTAACGTAGCACAAAAGTAACGCGGGCAGTAATCTCTATTTCGGCAAGGCAGCTGTTTATGGCGCCTGTAAGCTGCTTAGCTTCGTATTTTTCTTCTGGGGTGGTGGCCGTTGCGGCTGGGATTACGTCTTCCAGCTCGCTTAGCATGAGGTCAAGCTCGCCGCCGCCGCGCCTTGCAGCGCTTTTTGCGCGCAGCCTGTTGATGGCTATGTTGCGGGAGATTTTGGCCAAAAACGCACCCAAAGTCGCAGGCTCTGTAGGTGGAATAACCGCCCAGGCCTTCATCAGGGTGTCGTTAACGGCTTCTTCTGCGTCCTCCCGAGAATGTAAAACATTCATGGCGGACCTAAAAAGCCGCTGGCCGTACTTTAACCTTGTCTGCTCTATGGCCGCCTCGTCGCGGCCAAAGTACAGTTCAATAATTTTTTTATCATCCATATCTTCCGCTCCTAACAATATAGACGGTATTTTTTTGCATTGGTTGCATGGAGAAAAAAATAATTTCATGCAATTGCAATTTTTCGAAAGGTTAATAGGTAACTTTTTCGAAATTGAAAGCGTTATTTCGAAACAAGCCCGCTTATAAAAAAGCCTTAACATTTTGGGCTTTTTAGCATTCCCTATGTTAAGGCTTTTGTCATTTATGTAAAGAAAAGCCACCGCAGGACATAATGGGGGGAGAACCTACGGCGGCGATTACAATTGCATTGTAGCACATGATTTACAATTATGCAATTAGTTTTTTGAAATTTTTTCAATTATTTTTTTGCTAAGAACAAAGCAGCTACGCAGCCATGTTTCTCGATATTTCGTTGATAAATTTCGGGGTAATTCCTGGCATAAAAAAGCCACCACAGGACAAAGGGGGAGCCTGTGGTGGTATCTGAAGATAGCATTTTCACCAGGTTATAATAACATGACCGTTTAACCCTGTCAATACTTGTTGATGACTTTTTGCAAGGTATTGGTTATACTGCGGGAATGTCGCGAATACCTTCATTTTTTTAATTTTATGGTACCGTATGGTACCATTTTTTCGCCAAAAAGAGGCCAAAATTATAACTTCGAAACAAAAAAGCCCCCAAAACAAGGGCTTTTTCTGAAAATACAAACATCAAAATTAAAGCTTTTTACTTCTTTTCTCAAATACAACCCGAAAGAAACCGGGCGGCAGGTCATGCCGGGTTCGCAAAGCGAGCATTATGAAAAGACGTTGATGTGTTCAGCGGTCTTGTTAATCTTTACAAAACCCACATATACTCGCCGTCTTCCTTCACGCCATAAAAATCTGCGAAGGATAGATTGAACACGGATTTGTTAGCTTTGGATATATCTATTTCATTTTTTACCAGTTGCAGCCAAAAGCCACTGTGGGCTATATTGCCCTGTAGTACAACACCCACTACTTGGCCGCCGTTTAGGATTATTTTTTGGTATTTATCTTTGTCTTTACGCACTTGTACGGTGTCGCCGCTGCCTGGCATGACTTTGCCTAGGGATATGGATGGGATGCCAAAGTAGTTCATGGTGTTTTTTTCTGCAAAGGTATCGTCGTAGGTTGCGGGTTGGCCGCACATGTTGCTGGCGGCGGTTTCACCTTGTTTTACGGCGTTTGGCCATATGCCAGATAGGCCTGTTACATCCCCGGCGGCATAAATATCGTTTATGTTTGTGGCCAGGTATTTATCCACTGTTATGCCGCCGTTGCAGGCTATGTCGCTGCCTGCCAAAAAGCCGATGGATGGGCTAGAGCCTATGGCCATAACCAGCATATCGCAAGGCAATTTTTGGCCGAAGTTTAATGTAATTGAATCTACTTTGCCGGCATTTTCGTTAACTTGGTTTATTTCCCGCCCCAATACAAAGCTGCAGCCTGCTTTTTCAAATTTCTGCATGTACATATTGGCTGCGTATGGGTCTAGGTTTAGTGCTAGTATTTGTTCTGCCCGGTCTATTATTACAGGCTTTTTGCCAATTTGCGAAAGGGCGTATGCTGCATCCATACCCACCAGCCCTGCGCCTATTATGATTATATTTTTGGCTTGTTTTGCATACTCACGTATGGCTTTTGCATCGCGCAGATGGCGCAGGCCAAATATATTTTCTGCATTAAGGGATTGGGCATGGGGCAGGCAAATGCTCTCTGCGCCGGTGGCAATCAGCAACTTGTCGTATGGTTCTGCGCCGCCGGTGATGCGAACAAGCTTATTGGCAGTGTCAATGCCCTCTACGGCCTTGCCGCTTACCCAGCGGATATTATTTTTGACAAAAAACTCGTCGCTAATATGGGAAATCCCTTTTTCATCTCTTTCGCCGCTTATGAAGTTATGCAGCATACATCTTGAATGGACTGCATCATCTGCAGATATTATTACAATTTCGTCGTTACTTCTTAGCCTGCGGATAGTTTCTGCCGCGGCAATACCAGCCGCCCCTGCACCGATGATTACATGCTTCATTGCTGCACCTCCTTCACATAAATCGCGCCGCTGCGGCATGCTTTAACGCAGCATGGGTCATCCCCATCTTGCTGGCAAAAGTCGCATTTTACAATATATGAATTTGTGGCGCGGTCGGGTTTTATCACCCCGTATGGGCAGCTCATAACACACATGAAGCAAGACGCACATTTTGCCGCGTTGTGGCGCACATAGCCTGTTTTGCTATCCTTTTCCATTGCGCCGCTCATGCAGGCCTTTACGCATTCTGGCTGGGCACAGTGCCTACAAAACAGCGGTTTGTATTCATCATTGCCATTTAGCAAAATCAAATTACGGGATTCATTTGCCGGGTCTGCAAGGTCTAGGCTGTGGAAGCCGCCCGGATTGTCTTTTCTATGGGATTGCATACACGCGATAGAGCAGTTTTTGCAGCCTTTGCAGTTTTGGGCATCGACCATAATTCGTTTCATAATCATGCCTCCTTTAAGCCTCTGTGGGTAGGTTTAGGGCTTTGCGCTTTTGGATAATTATTTCGTCTAGCATTTTTGCAGATTCTGCTGCGTCGGCGTTAATTAGCACTTGGCCGCCGGTTAGGCTCTTCATATCTTCACAAAGCACTTGCACTGCCACATTGCTGCCGGTTATAAATGGCGGCAGGCCAAGGTGAAGCGGCAACCCAAGGGCAAGGGCGAATGCGCCGTCTGCCAGGGCTTGCTCTTCCAGCCATTGGGGCGCAGACACAACCAGTGGAAGCTGCGGAATGTCTACGCCAAGGGCTTCTGCCACTTCGGCTGCAACTATTTCTAGGCGGCCTATGGCCAGGCATGGGCCAAAGTTTAGCACCGGCGGGATGCCAAGCTGCTTGCACACGGCCTTTAGTTTTGGCCCGGCAAGTTCGGCTGCTTCTGGCATCATAAGCCCGCAGTTTTCTATACCACCAGATGAACAGCCCGCAGACAGTACCAAAATATCCTTTGCAATCAATTCCTTGGTCAGTTCCACAGTTAGCACATCATGACCGCCTGCGGTAAGGTTAGAACAGCCAACCACACCGGCTAGGCCTTTAATCTGGCCAGCTGCAATTAGTTCTATAAGTGGCTGCCAGGTGTCACCCAGGAAGGACTTTAGTGAGGTTTCGCTTACGCCCGTAAGGGTTTGGTCGTTGCCGTGGTCTGGCAGCAGGTTCATTTTGATATTGCCGCGGCGGGTTTTGTAGGCATCTATTATTGCGTCTATTATATCGTTGGATATTTTATCCCGCTGGGCAAAGTCAAATTGCATAAGCTGGGCATTTGCCTTTTTTGCTATGCTGTCTAGGCAAATTTGCTTTATTTGCAGCTGGTCACAGACGGTTTCTATACCAGGCAAGGTGCAGTTAAATTCAGATAACACAGCATCTATGCCGCCTGTGGCCAAAACAGCCTCGCTAATATAGTTATTGCCAGCATGACCGTCGAAAACTTCGGTATAATGCGCGCCGCGCAGCTGCAAATCTTGCCCCACGCAGGTACAACCCACAAGCTTGAAGCCCTTTGCACCGGCGGCTTTGGCCTTTTCTACCACATCTGGCTGTGTAAGCATGTCTTGAAGATGGGCAAATATTGAATGCTGGTGGCCGGTTATCATGATATTGATATAATCTGGGTTTATCACACGCAGGCCAACTGGCGCCATGCGGATTTCTGGCTCGCCAAGTAGGATATCGTTAAGGAAGTTGGTAAGCTGCAGGCCGTATAACCCTGTGGAAATACCCAAGCGCAGGCAATGCAGTAGCATTTCTACGGGGTCTGAGTTTAGGTTTGTAGATGTTTTTACTACGCCGTTAAAAACTTCGGATTTTGCGCCATGTGGCAGTATACCAAGCTCTTCCCAGCGCTTATAGCGGGGGGCGTAGGCTAGTTTTTCTACCAGTTCCATTGGTTCGAAAGCTGGTTTGTATAGGTCTGCCAAGATTGCATCTGCGATGTTGATTGCCTTTTGGTAAGCATCGTCGCCACCTATGCCTAAAATGTTAGCCAGCCTTTCTAGGGCGGCTAGGCCTTTAAGCTGACCTTTGGCTTGGGCGGTATTTTTCAGGTTTCTTGCGGTGTTTTCTACTACATGTATGTAGCAGCCAGAGCCGGCAGCCACAGCACGCAAGAAATTGCGTACCACAATTTGGTCTGAATTTGCGCCACAAATACCCCTTGGGGAATTTGGCGTGATGCGACATGGGCCATTTGAACATAGGCGGCAGCAGACTCCCTGCGCCCCAAAGCCACATTTAACTTCCTGGGATTCTACCCTGTGGAATGATGTTTCTACAGATAAATCTGCCACGAAACATTCCATTTTTTTGTCTGCACTTGTGCAGCTTGAACAGCTGAATTTCATCTTGTACACTCCTTCTTCCTAAACATATTCCGCCAAATTTTTTGACTTCATCTCTGATTCCAATAAATTTTGAAGGCGGGTGATTTCTGTGTGAACATTACATTTTTTGCCGCTTACATTGTTTGGGCATTGGGCTTCGTCTTTCAAGCATTCGAACAAAAGCATATTTTGTTCCACCGCCATAACAACATCGTACATATTTATAGATTCCAGCGGCTTTGCCAAAAAATATCCCCCCGTAGGGCCACGTTTATTTTGCAACAGCCCTGCCTTATGCAACTTTTTTAAAATTTTGTATGCATACTTAAATGGGATATGCTCTTTTTCGCAAATTGTTCTTACGGTTTTGGTTGCTCCATCTGCAAGCTCCCGCATAATGCGCATACTGTAGTCGCATTCCTTTGTTAGCAGCATTTCTTCCCCTCCGTTTATATGTGTTTTCATTAGAATATTATACTTGACTTGTTTTGTCAAGATTAATTTTTTTATGTTTGTGGAATTGTAATTGATGCTAACTTGTTGCGCTTTGGCGAGGTAAAATGGCTTTGCTGGCTTTGTTTTCCTAGCATATAAAAAATCATCCGGTCGCATTTTGCAGCCGGATGATTTTTCTTGTGTAGTTACGCTTAGTTTGTATATATAGTGAAGCAAATGAAGAATGTAAAAAAGTAATCAGCCTTCGTTCAAAGGTAAGCTGAGAAATTTGTGGGTTGCATTTTTATTTTGGCGAAAAATTCAGTTGGTCGGAAAATCCGACCAACTGAATCCACAAACACAAAAACAAAGCAGCTTCGCCCGCATTTATATAGTAGACTTCTTCCGAAATTATGCTTTTTAATTTCGGAAAAGTTACATTTTCAATCTTTTGCTTCTTCTGAAATTGCGTTTTTTGCAATTTCAGAAGAACTCTAGTCAGTCGAAATTAAAAACAATCCCCTAAAGCAAAGGGATTTTGCATAATGCAAGAAAACAACGACGTAGCGCAAGAAAGGTGCGCAAGAAGGCGCTGGCGAATAAACCCTACATACGTATCATAATTTCCACCCGGAATAAATCCCCGATAATCTCTACGCGGAATTCGCCGCCAACAAGCTCTACTAGGCTTTTGGCAATGTACAGCCCAAGGCCGCTACCGTCTGTGTTGCGGGCGGCATCGCCTCGCATAAACTGCTCTGTGGCATCGCTTGCGGCAAAATCCATGGGCTGCTCAGAGGTATTTTGCAAAGTAAAATGGGCCCGGCCATCTACCGCTGCCACCTCTGCGAAAACTCTTGTGCTGCCCAGTGCATATTTTGACGCATTAGAAAATAAATTCTCTAGCGCGCGGTATAGATGGCGGCTGTCGGTTTTAACAAGTATGGCCTCTTTGGGCTGGCGCAGCACTAGCTGCAAATCTTTTTCTGTAAAGCCTTCTTCAAATTCCCCGGCGGCCTGGCCTATTATCTCTAGCAGGTTTATTTCCTGCATATCCACCCGCAGGTTGCCTGTTCCGGCCTTAGATGCCTCGATTAAATCCTCTATAAGTGCCTTTAGCCTTGCAGATTTTTTATCCAAAACCTGCACATATTCTGCGGCTTTGCCTTCTACGCTTTCGCTTTTTAGCAAATCCACGTAGTTTATTATGGAAGTTAACGGCGTTTTTATATCATGAGAAACATTGGTTATCAGCTCGCTTTTGAAGCGTTCGGCACGGATTTTTTCTGCATTTGCCGCGTCAAATTCTTTGGCTAAATCTAGCATATACGCCACAAAATATGTGACCCCGGCAACGATTAAAAACAAAAACAACCGCGCCTGAGGGATAAAAACATACATAAGCAACAGGCAAACCAGCATCAAAGCCGCAGAAAACCCAATCCCTCGCCATATGGGGTAAGCCTTAAAAAACTGCGCCCAATACAATGTGGGCAGCAAGGTTTTATCGCGCAGGCGTATGATAAATTCGTTAAATGTGAACATGGCCAGCAAATACGCCACAAAAGGCAGCAAAATCAAGGCCATTTGAAAAGTCCCGCCAACACCAAAACCCCATATAAAAAACCAAAAACCATGCGAGCTATTTAAAAGCAACGCTACGCAAGCGAAAAAAACCGCCACACAAAAGAATAGCATTACAGTAAAATCGAATCTATCGTAAAAACGATAACTCCTTGGTTTTTTGCTACAGTAAGCCACAAGGCTAAACAGGCCAACAGAAACCATCAACCCGGCCGTAGAGACAAAGCCATCGAATGCAAGCATCCAGCCAAAGTCACGGTTTACATACCAATCAAATGCCCGGCTAAATGCCCGCACAAAGGACATGGCAAAAATAAAGCCCATGCCCAGCGAAACCAGCCTCAACCCAAGCCAAAAGATTCTCACTTCAAACTCACCACCTTATACCCAAAACCATAAACCACCCGCAAATACTGGGGTTCTTTTGGGTTTATTTCAATTTTCTCGCGGATATGGCGAATGTGTACGCTTATGGTCTTGGACACATGGAAGGCCGGCTCATCCCATACTGCTTCGTAAATTTGGTCGGATGTGAATATCCTGTCCATGTTTGACATCAGCAGCTGCAGGATATTGTATTCTATGGGGGTTAGGCCTGCTACTTCGCCGTCTACTATCACTTGCTTTTTGTTGTCATCCATTACTAGGCCGCCGGTTTGGTATACGCCGCTTATTGGAGTGGTTTCTGCCATGCCACCCAGCCTTGCATAGCGGCGCAGGGCGGCCTTTACCCGGGCAAGCAGTTCTACTGGGTTGAAGGGCTTGGCTATATAATCGTCGCCGCCCATGTTTAGGCCTAGGATGCGGTCTGTATCTTCAGATTTTGCAGATAGGAAGATTATTGGCACATTGCTGGTTTCCCGGATTTTTACTGCGGCTTGTATGCCATCCATTTTTGGCATCATCACATCTAGCACGATTAAATGGATATTGGCTGTGGCTAGGGCAGCCACTGCTTCGCTGCCGTTGGTGGCCCGGGTTACGTTGTAGCCATCTTGTTTTAGGTATATTTCTAAGGCGTTTAGGATATCGCCGTCGTCGTCACATATTAGTATATTGTACATTTTATCACCATGCTTTCACAATATAACCGCCGGTGTTGGTGCTGGATACTTTAAAATCCATTTCGGCTGGTAGGTTAATGGTATCATTTTGGCCGGGCTGAAACAAGATGTTATAGTTGCGGCCGTTTTTTTCTATGGAAATGCCCTGAGTTTTAATTAGCTCTATATATTCCTCAAGCACAAGGCCGTAACGATGCATAATATACGCATGAACTTTGCCCACATAGCGGAAATGCCATGGCTCGAAACTAATGCCCGTAATATGTTCTGCGCCTTCTGGGTAGCGCAAGATAAGCCCATAACGGTAGGAATTTTGCGCCATCCACTGCCCCTGTGGCGAATCTGCCAGCTCGAACATTCCTACCCCAACAGCTAAGATATCTACCGCCAGGCCGGTATGATGCTCGCTATGGCCAGGTGGCATAACAAAATCGCTGTTTGCGCCGCCGTTATATAGTTCTGCCTGGCGCTCTACCCCACGGAAACCGCTTGTCACGAAAAGGCCGTTCTTCCCTGCCTCATGGGCAGATACAAACATTTCGGAAACCGCCCGCAATGCCGATGGATGCAAGTACATTCCAGCAGCTTGGCTAACTGCCACTGTTGGCCAAGCTGCCGTTAGGCTTGGCTGAGCGCTGGTTGCATGTTGGTGGTTTACCAAAGCCAGGTAGCCTGTGTCTATGAAGCTACCCTGGGAAAAATTTGTTGCCATGGCCTGGGGCAGTGGCGTTGGTGTTGGTGTTGGCTGGGTTGCACTGGGGCTACTGGTGTTTACCGCATCTCTTATGGGTGGCTCGCTTGCGGTGATAATCATAAACGCAGCGCAAAAGCCTACTACTAAGATGGTAATGATTAGCAGCCCTTTTTCTATCCTATGGGCGCGGATTCTTTTTTTGTTCATTTCTATTCTCCTTTTTATTATAACGGGGCGCTGCCCCAAACTCCGCCACTATGCTGGGCAAAGCCCATCACACTTCCTTGGCAGCTGGCTGCCTGCGGGTGTGCGCCGTGCGCACAAATTGTTGTTGGTTTATTCAGCTGATTACAAAACCCATTCTAAACAACCAATTCAAATTCCCAGCCCAGGAAAAACTAAGAAATTTCAAATTTTTGGGGGGATAAAATAAAACCGTCAGAAAGCTTCACCTCCAACACCTCCACCTCTTTTTTGGAAAAAAAGAAGCAAAAAAACTTTAACATTGGGACAAATAAATAATCCAACGTTAAAGTTTTTACCCCGCTTTTTTCAAAAAGCGGGTGGAGGTGTCGGAGACGAAGCCTCTGACGGTTTTATATTTTCACAACTCAGTTGGTCGCAAATTGCGACCAACTGGATTTTTTATTGCCAAAGGCATACTACTTCAAGCCCATTCGCTTCTAGCATTTCAAAAATATGGTCGTATAATACATGCAGCGCGCCTATGGTGATAAAATACGTGGTTGGTTCTTCTGTTTCGCGCAGTAGACGCTCGATTTCCTCTGCAAAAATCATGCAGCGGGCTAGTACGGTTATCTCGTATGTGTGGCGGCCATGGGGGGTGTCTAGGTTTTCGGCTAGGCTGTTTATTGTTAGTTCTATAATGCGGGCGGCGTCTTGGTTTTCGTATGCATCTGCCAAATCCATTTCATTTACTTCTCCGATCAGGGCCTGATAATCTGGGAATTCTGCCATTGCAGATATTGCTACTTCTTCTGGCCAATCGAATAGGAAGGCCACCTCGCTGAACACATCGTTTAGCCCGATTATTGGCAGCCCATATGCTTCTGCAAAGGCCATCACATAATAGTCCACTGAATATTCTGCATCCACGCCCATATGGGGCATTCCTTCATTCAAGGTGATAAAATAATATGCAAATGCCGGCGTGAAATTGGCCACCATTTCATATGTCACATTTGGGAAGGTATCCAGCGCCGCGATAAAATGCTCGAAAACATCTGGTGGCAGCACATCTTCTAGAGTTTGGCCGTCTGGCAGCGCCATGTATTGCATCATGTACATGATAACCGCCATATCTTCAAATAAACGCAGGTCAAATTCGAATGCAAAAACATCTGACCTGGCCATGGCATCTTCAACTATGTCGGCCAGAGGAAACCAATGTGGACGGCCAACATGCATGCTGCCCAAAATATACGCCACATTATTCCCATATTCTATGCGCGACAGGAAGCCATGGATGCCCGCGTTTTCTGCAGCGGGTATTGGGCTTGGCTGGGGTTGGGCTGTTGGTTCTTCGGCGGTTGGGGTCTCTGTGGTTTCTTCATACATTGGCGGGTCTTGTACATGCACCACTATTTCTGGGTCTGTTACAACTATTTCTTCCTCCCGGCCGCAGGCGGCCAAACCTACAACCAGTGCCAAAATTGCCACACAAAATATTTTTTTCATAGGATTTTCCCTTTCTTGTACAGCGCATCTCCAACCTCGCCTTGGGCAAGGTTTGCAGGCGCGCAGCTTATACTAATCTCAAATTAAAACAACGAATTGGAGCGGCACCATAAAACGCCGAGGCAAGGCGTTTTATGGCGGTTTTTCCGCGAACAATGAGGCGATTTAAATTAAGATTAGTATTAATCTTCTTAACCGGCGAATGATAACATATCTAAAAATATTTGACAATCTCTTAGAATTATGTTTACATAAACTCTCCAGCTTGTGTTGGAAACCTCAATAAACTTCTTTCGAAATCGCACTTTTTTATTTCGAAAAAGTTACGTTTTCATTCTTTGGATTTTTTTGACATCACATTTTTGTGGTTTCAAAAGAACTTTAATGATTATTGTTTGTTAAGGGGGTTGGCACATGTCGCGTTTGATTGAACTTGTGGGGATTACAAAAGTTTTTGGCACACAAACTGTCCTTGATAATATCAGTTTATACATAAGGCAGAACGAGTTTGTTACATTGCTGGGCCCAAGCGGCTGCGGCAAAACAACAACCCTGCGCATTATAGGCGGCTTCGAGCAGCCTACAAGCGGTGGGCTTCTTTTTAATGGCCAAAACCTGCTTAGCACCCCACCGTACAAGCGCCAGCTTAACACGGTTTTCCAGCGGTACGCTCTTTTCCCAAACATGAATGTGGCAGAAAATATCGCCTTCGGGCTTAAAATCCAAAAGGCCAGCCGCGGCGAAATCCAAACCCAGGTAGCCAATATGCTAAAAATGGTTAACCTAGAAGGCTTCGAGAAACGCAATGTAGCATCGTTATCTGGCGGCCAGCAGCAGCGTGTGGCAATAGCCCGCGCCCTGGTTAACAAGCCAAAAGTCCTACTTCTTGACGAACCCCTGGGCGCATTAGACCTAAAGCTACGCAAGGAAATGCAGGTAGAACTAAAAGCCATGCAGCAATCCTTGGGCATCACATTCGTGTACGTAACCCACGACCAAGAAGAAGCCCTAACCATGAGCGACACCATAGTAGTAATGAACGAGGGCAAAATCCTACAAATAGGCACCCCCGAAGATATATACAACGAGCCCAACTGCGCCTTTGTGGCCAACTTTATAGGCGAAAGCAACATAATACCCGGGCTTATGATAGAAGATTACCGCGTAAACTTTTGCAGCCGGGAGTTTAAATGCATAGACAAAGGCCTGGGCAAAAACACCAATGTGGAAGTAGTAGTTCGCCCAGAAGACGTAGAAATAACCAGCCCAGAAAGCGGCGTCCTAACCGGCGTAGTAGAAAATGTAATCTTCAAAGGCGTACATTTCGAGATGCGCATAAACACCCAAAATTTCATCTGGAAAGTACACAGCACCGTACAAGCCCAAAAAGATTCCACCGTAGGGATAACAATAAAACCAGAACTAATCCACGTAATGCCGCTGCGCGGGGCGACCCCATTAGCCAATAGTAATGGCTTTGGTAGCCATCTCGCGGCCAGCTTATTGCATGGGGATAATAACGCCCCAGGCGAAAAGGTGGCAGAATGAAGCGGCTGTTTGTGTTCCCCTACACGCTTTGGCTGATTGTTTTCACAGTTATCCCTATCATATTGGTGGCATATTATGCCCTAACCGTAACCGCAGACGGCCAGACAAGCTTTACCCTGGCAAACTTCCGCTGGTTCTTTGAAGGGATGACGCCTGGCGAGCCGTTTTTCCAGCGGCTGTACGTAAGGGTTGCAATGCGGTCTGTTTATCTTGCGCTTATTAGCACGGCCATTTGTTTTGTGCTGGGTTACCCCCTGGCGTATATTTTGGCCAGCAAGGGTTTTAGGAACAAATCCTTCCTGCTGTTTATGTTCATCGCACCCATGTGGATGAACTTCCTGGTGCGAACCTACGCATGGCTTACTATACTAGAACGCAACGGCCTGTTTAACACGCTTTTGCAGCGGGCGGGCCTGCCACAGATAGATATTTTGTACACAGATACCGCGGTTTTGCTGGGTATGGTGTACAACTTTTTGCCGTTTATGGTGCTGCCCATATATACTTCCCTGGTTAGGATGGATAAACGTGTAATAGAAGCCGCACAAGACCTAGGCGCTAACCCGGTTAATGTTTTCACGCGGGTGGTGTTTCCCCTTAGCCTGCCAGGTGTGGTTAGCGGCATAACAATGGTGTTTATGCCAGGTGCGGCTACATTTATCATATCAAACTTGCTGGGCGGGGCGCAGTACTTCCTGCTGGGCAACTTGATAGAGCAGCAATTCCTGCGGGTGGGCAACTGGCATACTGGCTCGGTTGTGGCAGTTATACTCATGATACTAATGGTTATATCCATGGCCATCTTGAAGCTGGTTGACCGAGGCCAAGCCGAGGAAGAAGGTGCGCGGGTATGATGCATTTGAAGCGGTTTTACCTTGGGCTTATGCTGTTTTTCATGTATGCGCCCATTTTAGTGCTGATGGTGTTTTCGTTCAATGATTCTCGCTCGCGGAATACATGGGGCGGGTTTAGCCTGCGCTGGTATGTTGAGCTTTTTAACGACCCTCACACACAGCTTGCCCTACGCAATACTATATTGATAGCCATTTTTTCTACCATATTGGCCACCATAATAGGCACAACAGCCGCCGTGGGCATAGACAAGCTTAAAAAACGCTCTCGCATGGTAATAATGGGCTTCACACGTATGCCAGTTATGATGCCAGACATAGTAACCGGCCTGGCGCTTATGATTTTGTTCTTGTTTGGCTTTAGGATTGTGGGTTTTGGCCGCCTTGGCTTTGGCACATTACTGATAGCCCACGTAGTATTTAACGTACCTTACGTAATCCTATCTGTAATCCCGCGCCTGCGCCAGCTTGACCCCAACCTATACGAAGCCGCCCTAGACCTAGGCAGCAGCCCCATACGCGCCTTCGTGCAGGTTATCCTGCCAGAACTTTGGCCCGGCGTAATCACCGGCGCAATGCTGGCCTTTACCCTATCTGTAGACGATTTCATGGTAAGCTTTTTCACCACCAGCCCCGGCGTACAAAACCTATCCATAAGGATTTTCGCCATGACCCGCCGCGGCGTAGACCCTCGAATAAACGCCCTATCCACCTTAATATTCGTAGCGATAATGCTAATGTTATTCATAATAAACCGCCGCGACCAGCGGCTGATAAAAAAGCAACAAAGCGAGGTTTAGGGTTTTGATACCGCCGCCGTTAAAAAAATAAAAAAGGATGATGGAAATGAAAAAATTGATTGTACTTTTGGCGTTATGTGCTGTGATGCTTGGGGTTGCCGGTTGCGGTGATTCTAGGGAGCGTATTTATGTGGCTAACTGGGGGCTGTTTATTTACGAGCCGGTTTTGCAGATGTTTGAAGAGGAATATGGGATTAGGGTTGTCTATAGTACGTATTCCACCAATGACGAGCTTTATGCTTTAATCACGCACCAAGGTGCAGAATTTGATGTTGTCGTTCCTTCGGATTATACCGTTGAACGCATGATAAATGAGGGGCGGCTTGCGCCGATAAACTGGGATAATGTACCCAATGCGCAATATATTGGTGACCAGTTTAAGAACCTGGCATTTGACCCTACAAATAGGTACTCTATACCGTACAAATGGGGCACTTTTGGCATCGTGTACAATACCGAAAAAGTTGACGAGCCAGTTACATCCTGGTCAATTTTGTGGGATGAACGCTTTGAAGGCGAGATTTTTATGTACAATGCCTCCCGTGATACTATTGGCTTGGCCCAAAGGCTGCTTGGTTTCTCCATGAACAGCCGCGACATTAACGAGCTGCACCAAGCGCGAGACCTGCTTATTCAGCAAAGGCCGCTGGTGCGGGCTTTCTTGGCAGACGAGATTATAGACAATATGATAAATGGCGAAGGCAGCCTTGGCACGGTGTACAACGGCTGCGCCCGCTGGATTATTTATTACAACCCAGCCCACAACTTTGTAGTGCCCGCCGAAGGCTCACAACTTTGGTTTAATTCTATGGTTATTCCTCGCACCTCCCGCAACGAAGAGCATCAGGCCAACGCCGAAAAATTCATCAACTTTATGGCGCGCCCAGACATAGCCCTGCTTAACACCCTCTACACTCGCTACTCTACCTCCAACATTGGCGCATTCGAAATGCTGCCAGCAGACTGGCAAAACTGCCCAATATACTGGCCAAACGACGAAATAATGCGCCGCGGCGAAGTTTTTGTAGACCTAGGCGACTTCAGGGCAGAATTCCACCAGGCGTGGACGCAGGTGTTGGTTGCTGGGAACTGATGGAGCAAAACCATCAAAAGCTTCGCCGGCCACAGCCCTGCCAGCCTTTAATAATGTTGGCTTCGCGAACCCGGTATGTACTGCCACTTGATTTCCCTCGGATTGCATTAAAAAAACGCAGGCAAAAATTTTAAAGACTTCACGAAAAAATTCAGTTGGTCGGATTTTCCGACCAACTGAATTTTTCATCGATCACCATAACAAAATAGCGGCCATGCGTTATGCATGGCCGCTATTTTGCTTTTGAGGGTTGATTTTGTGGCGAGATTGCCTATGTATGCGATTGGGCTTTGCAAAGAAACGCGCCCCCTGCGCATTCCACCATTGCTGGCAACCAAACCAACAAAAGCATCACACACAGGGGCGCATCACACATCAGCCAACCGTTAAACTAAACCCATCAAAATCCACATAGCCACCAATCTCACTTGTGGCATAATTAAACAACCCAATACGATATCCCGTAAAATGCGACAATTTATAGCTCATATGATGCTCGCCACCCAGCGGTTTTGCCTCGCCGCCATCATAACTATACGAAAATCTAACCTTATCGCAAGTAAAGTCAAAATCAGCAGTTAGATAAACAACATCTTGCGAAAGGTGTATGGCTTCGGCTGTCCCCTCTTTTGTTTCGATGATTAGCTGCTTTTTCGCCCCTGTTTGCCTCACGCCAATGAACGAAAATTCATCTTGAAGTGCCACAAGGCCCGCCACATCGCCGTCTTTCATGTTGGCAGCGTCCATTACAGCAGTCACGCTGCATTTTGGGCCAAAAGTACGCTTTGTTAGGGTATTGCGGGCGTCATAAATACTGGTTGCAATATGCCCGGTGGTGAGGCGCAGCCATCCCGGGCGGGCAGCTAGCGACCAATCTCCATGCACTGGGTTATGGTTCCATTGCAGGTTTAAATGCAGCTCTGGGCCATCGAAAGTTTCTTGGTGGATTAAACCGCCCAAAGGCCGCGGTGGCAGCGGGCATGGCATTTCTGCCGGCACTTTACCATCCACACCCAACACAGGCCAACCATCTTCCCAGGCCATTGGCACTAGCACAGGCACGCGCCCCACTGCGCCATGGTCTTGAAAAAGGAAGGCAAACCACTGGCCGCAAGGGGCATCCACGATGCCGCCCTGGGCAACCCCTGCATTTTGATAGCCAATATTATCGTCCAACACCACCCGGCCTTCGTAAACGCCATCGATGGCATCTGCCCGGTAGCAAACCTCAAGCCTGCGGCCACTGCCCACCCTTGGCCACGCGATTATAAAGATATAATATTTGCCATCCAGCTTATAAATATGACAACCCTCGGCCAGGCTTCCTGTGCCGGATGGGTCTGCATGGTCGATTATCACCTTATTAAGCCCGCCAGGTTTTAGGCCAGTTGCATCTGCGGTAAGCTCTATAAGTTTGATTGCCCCCGCGCCATACACCATATAAACCCGGCCATCATCATCGAAAAGCAGTGACATATCGTGGTAAATGCCAGGGATTTCGTACTTGCGCCAAGGGCCGTTTTCAATATCCTCGGTTTGGTAAATATAAGTAAGCCCCGTATTGTAAGCCACAAAACTCACATAAAAAGTGCCATTATGGTAGCGCAACGAACTAGCCCAAGAGCCGCGGCCGTAATCATGCTTGCCGCCAGTAAGGGTCATATGGTCATTATCAGAAAGGGTATCGTAAACATAACCCACTATTTCCCAGTTAACCAAATCATAAGACTTCATCACCGGGCAGCCAGGCGTAAAATACATAGTAGTGCTAGTCATATAAAAAACATCCCCCACCCTAATAACAGATGGGTCTGGAATATCAGACAAAACAATCGGATTCACAAAAGTTTTCATATTGTTCTCCTTAAAAATATTAAAGTTTTTGCCCAGCTCTTTTCAAATGCAACCTTAAAAAAATCGGGCGACAGGCCGTACCAAGTTCACGAAGCGAACCTTATAGAAAGCGGGTAGGGGCGCGGCCGGCAAAGCCTCTGGCGGTTTCACCCCTCAAAAAACGCCCCAGGGGCGAATTAAACCAACCCTTGGGGCGTAACATTTGCATTAGATAGCGCGAGTAACTTTTTTTGCACGCAAGCAGCGTGTGCAAACTTTAGCTTTACGCACAGTGCCGTTGTTCTCAACAATTTGGACTTTTTTGATATTGCTGCGCCACATTTTGTTAGCACGGCGGGACACTTGAGAACGAGTGATGCTGATTCTGTGTCCGGTAAGAATACCCTTATCGCAAACTTCACATTTTGCCACTTTAACTACCTCCGATGTATTTTTATTGCATACCACAGGAGCAGAAGGACTTGAACCCTCGACATCCGGTTTTGGAGACCGACGTTCTACCAACTGAACTATACTCCTTTAGGGACGTGATAACCCATTCACTCCGGGTATTATGACTTTTTTTGAAGGTTTTGTCAAGTGTTTTTTGAACAAGTTTTAAAACCGTGGGCTTCGCCCACACCCACCCGCTTTTTGGAAAAAGCGGGGAAAAAACTTTAACTTTTTAATGGCCAAAAATATAAACATAGTACCATAGATAAGTATAAAATTTTCCTGTAAAACCCATAATATAAAAGAGGTGATATACATGGATACGAAAACACATGATATAATGAAGTATGAAATAGCCGAAGAGCTTGGGCTACTGGACAAGGTTAACGCTGGCGGGTGGAAGAGCTTAACAGCTAAGGAAAGCGGCAGGATTGGCGGAATTTTGGCGCGTAGGAAGAAACAGGCTAGCGAGAAAGCTTGATAATTTCGCAGGCATTTTCTGGCGCACGGGATGTTGGCCTGCGCATAATTTGCAACCACATAATCCCAAATTAAAACAATAGACTTCTTCCGAAATTCCCGTAGGGGTTTCGGAAAAGTTACATTTTCAATCTTTTGCTTTTTCTGAAATTGCGTTTTTTGCAATTTCAGAAAAACTCTAATGAATTGGAGCGGCATCCTAAACGCCAAAACAAGGCGCTTTAGGGCGAACTTGCCGCGAACAATGAGGCTATTTTAATTGAGATTTGTATGAGACGGAATTTTTGCGGCTCTGTTTGGGGGCAGCATATTTTATGGAGGATTACTATGCAAGATTCAATATACAAGGGTTTCGCGTACCTATATGACGCGCTGATGGCCAACACCCCCTACGAAGATTGGGCGGCCTACATAAACACCACGCTACAGAAGCATCTGGCCGCAGCCCACGCCCCCATTGTGCTAGATTTGGCCTGTGGCACGGGCAGCATCACCACGCGGCTGGCCAAAATGGGTTACGATATGATTGGCGTGGATGCATCTGTAGATATGCTTGCAGAGGCGCAGCAAAAGGCCTATGAAGCGAAGTTGAGCATACTTTTTCTGGCGCAGGATATGCAGGAGTTGGATTTATACGGCACGGTGGATGCCGCCGTTTGCGTATGCGATGGGTTAAACTATCTGCTTACGGAAGAAGAATTGCTAGAGACCTTTCGGCGGGTTAAACTTTTTTTAAACCCGGGCGGGGTTTTCATTTTTGACATGAACACCGAATATAAATTTAAGTATCTGTCTTCCTCCGGGGGTTTTGATGGGGAGGCCGAGACTGGCGAGGCCTACAGCTGTGATAATACTTACGACCCAGCCACCCAAATTAACCAATATAGCGTGACTTTTTACAGCAATGATAGCGAGCCGTTTACAGAGGTGCACCACCAGCGGGCTTATCCTGTATGGGTGGTGAAGCGGCTGTTGGCAGAAGCTGGATTTGGGGCGGCTGCGGTGTTTAGCGGGTATACCGGGGAGCCTTATATGGAGGATGAGCTGCGGGCGGTTTTTGTGGTGGGGTGACGGATTAGAAATAAGAATGAGAATAGTAGACTTCTTCCGAAATTCCTGTAGGGGGTTTCGGAAAAGTTATATTTTCAATCTTTGCTTCTTCTGAAATTGCGGTTTTTGCAATTTCAGAAGAACTCTTGTGAAATAAATGAAAACAGTTTCGCCAAAGCGATACCTGAACCGCCGAAACAAGGCGTTTCATGCGTTTTTGCCGCGGTAGGCGAAACCTAGCAAGCCACATATCCTACAACTTCCGCGAGGTGATTCTTCTGCGATATATTTTATGTATGCTCCTCTCCATGGCGGCGTTTTCACAGCCGACCGGTACATATGAAAATTTAATCCCCATAGACGCGGTGTTGGTGCTGGATGTTAGCCTGTCTATGCAAACCGCAGACCCCTACAGGGTTTCTCGCGATGCCATGAACCTATTTATTTCGCGGCTTACGCCGGGGCGTGATAGGGTTGGCATTGTGTCATATGCCGGGCGGGTGGAGGCCAGTTTAGAGCTGACTCCAGTGGCAGCCGGGCAGTTTGAGGCATTTATTGCAGGGCTGGATTACGCATCCTGGACAGACCATGGCCTGGGGCTGCGGGAGGCCGTTGGCATACTATACCGAGGCCACGACAGTCAGCGGCAACAGGCGATAATCTTCCTCACAGATGGGAATTTGAATGTGAACCCCTGGGGGCAGCGCAGTACCCAGCAAGCCCAGCAGGATATCGCGGCAGCCATGGATTTTGCCCAAGAAAAGAGTTTCCCGATTTTTACCATAGGGTTGAATTTTGACGGCTCGCTGGATGCTCAAGCTATGCAGCAGATTTCCCAGGCTACAGGAGGCATCAGCTTTGAAACTGCCAACGCTACAGACCTCCCGGGCATAATGTCGGAGATTTTTTCCATGATGACAGCCCTGCCTCCGCCAGAACCCACGCCCACACCTACGCCGTCCACACCCACCCCGCAAGAAGAACCCCCAACTTACATAGAGCAATACATCCCGCAGCAGCCATATAATGAAACCACCCGCAACAAGCCAATAATCGCCGCCGCGGTGGTTTTGGTATTGGTTATAATTTTGCTGCGTCGGAATAAAAAACGCGTTTTCACGGGGGTGCTAACCATTGAAGCCACAGAAAACGGCCTCATACAACCTGCAAAAAAATATAATCTAATAGAATTCGGTAGCCGCATAAGCCTACAAAACCTAACAAACCTAGCCCCAGGCCTAGGCAAAATAATTATCAGCCCAAACCCAAAAGCCCCATCACATCGCCCGCAGCTGCTAATCAAAAATAAATCCCGCGAGGCGACAATCACCAGAGGTTTTATCACTGAAGCCGCAAAAAAATCAACCCTCTCCCCTGGCGAAGAGCTGACTGTCAGTTTAGGGGAATTTAAAATCCACCTGCGGTATGGGTGAAAAATTCAGTTGGTCGCATTTTGCGACCAACTGAATTTTTTTATGCTATATATAGTCGCTCCACCTAAAAACCCTCACATAGAGCTTGTAAATTTCCAGCAAGCCTTCGTCGCTAAAAACCTTGCGCACCGCTAGTGCGCGGCGGGTTTCAGCTCCTCGCCTTGCTGGAAATTTCCTGCGCTCTATGCGAATGTTTTTAGGTGGAGCGACTATAGTAAAATTTCTCTGCAATTTCTTAGCGAGACTTAGGAAAACAAAGACGTCAAAGCCGCTTTGTTCTGGCTGTAACATCAACTATCTTTTCCAAATACTATGATATAGTGAAATAAATGAGAAACTGTCTTGCTAGAGTGGCATCTAAAACGCCGAGATAAGGTGTTTCAGGAGTTTTTGCCGCGACAGGCGAGACCGATTTCGAATTATTTCACTATATTAGAGTTTTTGCCTCGGTTTTTTTATAAAAGAGGTGAGATGCGGCCTATGTAGTCGCCCCACCTAAAAACACTGGCATAGAGCGCAGGACATTTTTTGCAATGCGAGGCGATGAAAACCGTCGCGCATTAGCAGGGTACGCCGGTTTTTTTAGCAGCGAAGGCTTGCGGAAAATTTACAAATTCTATATGAGGGTTTTTAGGTGGAGCGACGATAGTAATTAAGGAGCGACGATATGTTTTTTATTCTTGAATCGGCTATTATTGCGTCAAGCTTGTCTGTTGACGCGCTCACGGCTGGGTTTGCTTATGGTAGCAAGAAGATTCGAATTCCTATGTATTCTGTGTGGGTTATCAATTTGATTTGCTGTGGGGTTATTGGGCTGGCTATGTTGGGGGGGCGGCTGGTTAGCGAGTGGCTGCCAGAAGGGGCAGCCGTTTGGATTGCTTTTGCGGTGCTTTTTGCCATTGGGCTGGTTAAGCTTTTAGATGGGGTTGTTAAGGCTCTAATTCGGAAGCATGCCAGGCTTGATAAGGCCTTTAGCTTCTCGGTTTTTGATATAAAATTTATTTTGCAAATGTATGCCAACCCAGAAGTTGCAGATTCCGATGTGTCTAAGCATCTTTCAGCCGGGGAGGCCGCGGTGCTGGCTGTGTCACTATCTTTGGACGGGATGGCGGTGGGCTTTGCGGCGGCGCTAGCCGGGGTTAACCCCTGGGCGTTAATGGGCTGGTCGCTGGTTACCAATTTTGCTGCAATTGTGCTGGGGCGCAAGCTTGGGCATAGCCTCGCAGATAAGCTGCCTTTTAATATCACATGGCTGGCGGGAGTTTTGCTTATTGGACTGGCGATTTGGCGAGTGATATAGCGAAATAATGGGCTTCGCCCCGGGATGCCGGTGCGAAGCCCATTATGTTAATCTATAATGAAATAATTCGAAATCGGTCTCGCCTGTCACGGCAAAAACGCCGGGAACGCATTATCTCGGCGTTCCTGGTGCCGCTCGGGCGAGACCGTTTCTCATTTATTTCACTATATAACCCGACGCGCTGTAACAAACCTACTTACATAATACTGCTGGTTTATATTGTCTATTCTTACGCCGGTATTCCAAGAAGCTGCGTGAATCATTTCGCCGCCGCCCATATACATGCCTACATGGCTTATGCGGCCTGTTCCGTTGGTTGTGAAGAACAGGAGATCGCCGGGTTGGATGTCCTGGCGGTAAACATGGGTGCCGTTGCGGGCCATGTCGAAAGACGAGCGGTTAACGCTAATACCGTGGTGGCGTAGGATGTAGCTCATGAAGCCAGAGCAGTCGAAGGAGTTTGGGCCGTTGCCGCCCATTACGTGTGGCCTGCCAAGGTAGTTCATTGCAAAGGATATGATTTCGCCAGCTAGGCCATTTTGGCCGGATATCCTGGCGGTAGGCAGGGCTTCTATAAATGGTGCGTTTACGCTATACACTGGTATGAAGGCGGTTTCACCCCAAAAGTCTATGCCAAGCCAGCCGTCAACCATTGACCTTATGTTAAGTACTTCCCCTACCCCAACTGTAGTTAGCATGTGACCCCCCATTTCCGGCGGGATGTTGTACACATTGGCATTGCCAATTGTTGTGCCAACTGTTTCGCTTATGCTAACCCATTCCCGGGAAATGTACACGCCATACTGGTCGGCTACAGTTACCCTAAAGAAATCGCCGGAAATACCGTGGATGCTTACCTCTTCGCCGCGGCGTACTTGGAAGAGACGGTTTGTGTCGTTTATTTCACCATATTCACGCACGTTAACCACTTCGCCGGTAACCACGCCCTTGGTGCCGGCTTGCACCGCACCAGTTGTAATGGCCACGGCCGCAATAGCTAGGCCAGTTGCTAACATTATTCTTAAAAGTTTGTTAACCATGAAACCTCCATGTAATAGAAAATGTTGTATTTATTTCCAACATATTAACAAACTATTAAGAACGTGTCAACTTCCATAGTCTTCCAACAATCTTACCAAGGCCTCCTCCGAATAAATTCGTATACCATCTTGCAGTCGCGCCTGCTCTTCTGTGCAAAGCGCGCTTATTATAATAGAAGTAATCTCCCGCCCCTGTTTAGCCGCCTGCGCGCTATAAACCACAATGCGCCCATGCTCCACCGTAACAAAATAAAGGTATTCCGGCTGTGCTTCAGCCTCAACCTCAACCTCCTCAACCACTGGCAAATAAACTTCCCCACCATACTCCGCCGGCAACCCCAAATCCGCAGCCCGCAAACTACCAAAAGTCAAATACCCAGCAGCAGCCCCCAAAAAAGCAGCACATACACAAATACAAGCAACAACAACTCTACCCACAAAAACGCCTCCTTTCGTGTATAGGGTTGACGTTTTTGCAGGATTTTAAACCGTTGGGCCTCGCCCGCTACGTTGATTCTACCCAATAATCTCCCAATGCCCCGCACCGCCAAGCACGTTGTCTGGGGATGGATGTAGCCCAGGTGCGATGCGGGTGTTGGCGAGTAAGGATGAGTGAGTGAAGCCAAGACCTATCACTGGCAGGCGTTCCATAAAGGTTTGGCTAAAGTTGTATACGGCCTGTTTATAGGCGGCCTCAGAGGTGGCGGCCATCATGCCGTGGAAGGCTTCTTCTAGAATTGGGTCATAGCGGAACATGCCGCCAGATTGAAATAGGAAGTGCAGGCTTGGGGCGAAGGATAGGATTACCGTACCGATGTATATGTCGAACCAGCCGTTTTCTAGCTGCCAGATATAATCTTCCATGGGCACTGTTCGCACCGTGGCTGGCAGGCCTATTGCATTTAGGCTTTCCGATAGCCTGTGGGCTATGTTTACGCGCTGGAAGCTTTCTTGGTTGGCTAGTATAACCAGAGTGTCTTCTGGGCGGTTGTAGCCCAGCAAGGCCGCTGCACGGGCAGGGTCGAAGGCTGGACCTGGCACGCCGCTGCATGCCCAGCTAAGTGGATGGATTGGCGCAGCCGCTCGCACCGCCTGGGCAAGATAAACTGCGGGTACGGCTTCGTCTGCATTGAATGAATGGGCGATAGCCTGCCTGGTTGTAGAGCTGCGGAAAAATTCATTTTCAAAGTTAAAACCTATAAATTCAAAGTACATTGCTGGGATATTCTCGTGCCGCACCTGGCGCACACCATGGCGCCCCACCCATTCTGTAAAGGGCAGATGCAACGCGTCTATGCGCCCATGGTCAAATGCGTAGAATTCTGTCTGCCTGTCTGGCAGGAAAATTACATCTACCTGGCCAACCTGCGCCTGGTGATGGCTATGTGGGTTTTGTACCAGCGTAAGCAAACGCATGGGCTGCATAGAATGGAACATAAACGCGCCGCTACCCACAGGCTGCATATTTCTATAGCTGCCCGCATTATGCCCCTCGAAAAAATGCCGCGGAATAATAGGGAAACCAAGGGAATACCCCGCTATCACCGAAGGCTCGTGAAATGAAACCCGCACCGAACGGCTGGTAAGCTGTGTGACCTGGGCAATATTTTGCAATAGTGGCTGATAAATAGCCCCAGCAGGCGCAGCACGCAGCGTGTTTACAGAAAAAACAATATCATCGGCGGTGATAAGTTCGCCATCGCTCCACCTGGCCCAATCTCGCACAGTCAAATAAGCCGCAGAAAAATCTGACGCAAATTCCAGCTCTGCAAGATGCCCCGAAGGCCGCAGTTCTTCGTCCAGCACCACCAGCGGCTCGAACATAAGCCGCAAAACCTGCGCCACAGTGACATCCTCATTAAGCAGCGGGTTAAGCGTTACCGGCCGCCGCATAGAAAGCCTCAAAACATTCCTATGAGGGCTGGCCACCAATCCCGTACCCTCCGGCACCAAAATAGGCTCGGCTTCGTAATCCACGCCATCTAAATCCTCCACTGGATGCTGTGGAATCCCCGAAGGCGTAATCCCGCCAAGCCCCGCAGTGCAGCTGGTAAATGCCAGCAATAATATTAGAATAAAAAGAAATTTCATATACTCACCTCTTAGTTAGCTCAAAACCGTCAGGGGCTTCGCCGACCACAGCTCCAAAAACTTAATTTCGGAATGGAAATGGTGCCGTATGGTACCATAATTCGGGCAAAATGGTACCGTATGGTACCACTTTTATGGTGTAAAACGACTATGCATTATCAAAAAACCACGTAAATTCAACGTTTTTCATTTTAGATTTAAAAAATTTTGACAAAAATTTTTTCCAAAGGTAACCCGGAAGAAACCGGGCGACGCGAAGCGAACCTTATGAAAGGTTTTTAGAGCTGTGACCGGCGAAGCTTATGGCAGTTTTAACCTATAGCAACCCGCGTATTCTAAGCAATATATCGTACACCCTTTGGTTTCGGCGTACTCGGTTTAGGTAGTTGTATGTTTCTTGGAAGGGGATTCTATCTAGGTTAATGCCGTCTTGAGATGTTGCAGAATCTGACAGCCAGCTATTTACGCGGCCTTGGCCTGCATTATAGGCGGCTAGGGCTATGTTTATGTTGCCATTGTAGTTGTTTAACAGCCAGTTTAGGTAAAAGCTGCCCATTGCTATGTTGGTTTCGGGCTGCCATACATCTTCTGGGGTGAAGTCTGTTTTGCCCATAAGCTGCGCCAGCCATTCTGCAGTGGATGGCATTAGCTGCATTAGGCCTTGTGCCCCGGCGTGAGATTGTGCCTGGGGGCGGAAGCTGGATTCTGCCATTATAACAGCCAGGATAAGGGAGGTTTCTAGTTCCCCGGCATTGGCCTCTATAATTTCCAGGTATCTTATGGGGAAACGTATGCTAACCGCCATAAAAAGCGCGACCGTGGCCAATGCTGCCATCACAAAAACTGCAGCTAGGAATTTCTTCATATTGTTATGTTTTCCTCCCCTAAAAGCTGTTCTATTTTTTGTGCCAAGGCTGCATGGTTGCTGTTGTTTTCTATTATTGCATCTGCGTGTTGGCTTAGCTCTGCGTCGCTTTTGCGGCTTTTTAGCCGCATTTCGGCGTGGGCGCGGCTTATGGCATCACGCTTGGTTATTCTTTGGATTCTGGTTTCATCTGTGGAGGTTATTAGCCAGGTTTTGTGGCAGATTTTATTTAGGCCGGATTCTATTAGCATTGGCGCGTCTATTACCGCAAAGGCACTGTCGCAACCTGCCAAAAGCTGCTGGGTTTTGGCTATCACCCGGGGGTGGATTATTTGTTCTAGCTTTTTCATTTGGGCGGCCTTGCCGAAAACCAGTGCCCCAAGGGCGCGGCGGTCTATTTCACCATTTGCCAAAACTTCTGCACCAAAACAAGCCATAATATCGTCATGGGCTGGTTGGCCGCTACGCATTGCGTCGTGGGCAAGCTTATCTGCCTCTATTACATAACCCCCCAGCTCGGCCAAAATACCGGCCACGGTAGATGTTCCGCTACCGGTGATACCTGTCACCCCAATGGTGAAAATCTTATTTAGTGTCATACCAGTTATCTCCAACATTTACCTCGGCTATAAGTGGGATTTTAAGTTCTGCCGCGTTTTCCATTTCTTCGCTAAGGATTTTTGTCATCTGTTCAACTTCTGGCAGGGGTACTTCCAGCATCAATTCGTCGTGAACTTGCAAGATTAACCGGGAATTTAGGCCTTCGTTTGTTATGCGTTGAGTCACATTTATCATTGCGATTTTAATAATATCAGCAGCCGTGCCCTGTAGTGGCATGTTCATGGCCACCCTTTCCCCGAAAGAGCGCGTGTTGTAATTGGAAGATTTAAGCTCTGGCATGGGGCGGCGGCGGTTGTACATTGTGGCCACATAGCCGTTTTTGCGGGCGTCGCGGACGGTTTTGTCTAGGTATTCTTTTACCCCAGGGTATTTTTCAAAATACCCTGCGATATAACCCTCGGCCTCTTTTACAGAAATGCCCAGGTCGTCACTTAGCCCGTAAGCGCTTATACCATAGACTATGCCAAAGTTTACGGCTTTAGCATTGCTGCGCTGCAGCGGCGTAACGTCTTCTGGCCGTAGCCCCAGCACCTGGCTGGCTGTAAGCCTGTGGATATCTTCGTTTTTTTTGAAGGCATTTATCAGAACCTCATCGCCAGACATATGTGCCAGCAAGCGCAGCTCTATTTGGCTGTAATCCGCGGCCATAAACACATACCCGGCCCTTGGGACAAAGGCCTTGCGCAGCTCGCGGCCAAGTGGCAGCCGCACGGGGATATTTTGTAAATTTGGCTCTGCACTGGACAGCCGCCCAGTGGCCGTTAACGCCTGGTGGAAAGTAGAATGTACCCTGCTGTCGCGGCTTACCAGGGGCAGCATACCGTCCACATAGGTGGATTTTAGCTTGGCATGTGCCCGGTACTCTAGCACCAGCGGGATGATGGGATGCTTTGTTTTAAGCTTCTCCAGTACATCTGCCGCGGTAGAAAAATTGGCCGTGGCGGTTTTTTTGCCGCTACGCAACCCCAGCTTCTGGAAAAGGATTACCCCAAGCTGAGATGGTGAATTTATATTAAATTCTTCGCCTGCTAGGCTGTGTATTTCGGTTGTAAGGGCGTTAACCCGCTGGCTAAGCACCTCGCCATAACCAGTCAAAATCTCTTTGTTAACACCAATGCCCAGCTTTTCCATATTATCCAGCACAAACACCAAGGGAAGCTCCATGCCTTTATAAAGCTGGGTTTGGCCGCTGGCAGCCAGGGCTTCGTCCATGATGGGATTACAGCGTAGGATTGTATCTGCGCAGCGGGTGGCGTGGTTGGCTATGCTATCTATGGGTAAATCGCTAAGGCTTTTGCGATCTTTACCACGCTTGCCCTTGTTTTCTAAAATATCTTCCAGCTTAGGGATATCCTCTTGCAGGTAGTGTTCTGCCAGGTCTGTTGGGCTATGGTTGGCTTGTAGTGGGTTAAGCAGGTATGCCGCCAGCATTGCATCGCTGGTGATGCCGCCTAAGTTTATATCTGCCTTCCTAAAGCGGCCGAGTTCTGCCTTGGCGTCGTAGGTTAGCTTTGGGGCGGCAGATTCTAGCCATGGACGGGTTATTTCTAGCAAATCATCTTTGCTGTCTAGGGCTTCTAGGGAAATTTGCTCGCCGCCTCCCATATTTATTGGAATATACATGGCTGGCGCGTGGTTGCTGGCCAAGGCTACGCCAATAAGCCCGGCCTCCCATAGCGGGTAAATGGCGGCATCGCCTGTTATTCCGGCTATATAATCCGCAGCTTCTTGCGGGGTTTTGGCAATATTGTATGAAAACGCCTTTGCTGGCATGGTTTCTGTTTCCGTTGGCACGCCTTCGAAGCGCTTGTATAGCTTTTTTAGCCCCAAGCGCAAGATTTCTTCCATGGCTTCGTTGCTTTGTATGCCGTCTATCGTGGATAGATGAAGCTCTACCGGCGCGTCTTGAACTATGGTGGCCAGATGCTTGCTTAGTATGGCTTGGTCTTTAAATTCTGCTAGATTTTCTGCGGCTTTTTTTGGCTTTACATCGGTGGCGTTTTCTATGGCAGCTTCGATAGAGCCGTAGGCGGCGATTATTTTGGTGGCGGTCACTTCGCCAATGCCCGGTACGCCGGGGATATTGTCGGAAGCATCGCCCATTAGGGCTTTTACATCTATATATGCACGGGGCGACACGCCGTATTTTGCCAGCACATCTGCCGCGTGATAATCTTCTACTTCAGTTTTGCCGGCCCTGGTTTTTGGCAGGCGAATGCAAATGCTGTCTGTCGCCAGCTGCAAAAGGTCCCGGTCGCCAGAGATTATCACGGCGGTGAGGCCGTTTGCCTCGGCCAAATTGGCTAGGGTGCCTATGATATCATCGGCCTCGAAACCTGGGCATTCTGCCATTTTTATCTGCATCTTGGCCAGCAAGCCTTTAAGAATTGGCACTTGCGCCCGCAGCTCGTCTGGCATGCTTTTGCGCGTGCCTTTGTACGCGCCGTAGGCCTCGTGGCGGAAAGTAGGCTGAGGTAGATCGAAGGCTACGGTCAGGTAATCTGGTTTTTCTTCATCTAAAAAGCGGAACAGGATATTTAAAAAACCGTAGACTGCATTGGTAAACTCGCCAGATGGGGCAGTCAGCAGCGGTATTGCGTAGAATGCACGGTTTAATATGCTAAAACCGTCTATCAGCAGGATTTTCCCAGGGATTTTACTAGGCATATTGGCCTCCAAGCTTATAGTTTCTCGTTTTGATACAGGCAAAAACTGTAGCGCAGCCCGTCTTGCTGCATTGGCTGGGATTCTTCCACAAGCCGCCAATGGGGCATCTCGTCTATGTTTGGGAAGAATGCATCTGCATTTGCGGTGGCGTCTACCTTTGTGATATAGGCGAATTTGCAATCATCCAAAAATTGCGCGTAAATATCGCCGCCGCCTATGATAAAAATATCCTGTGGCTGGTAGTTTTTCAGCACTTCACGGGTTTCGCTGGCAGAGCCACATACGATAGCCCCGGGTATAACCAGCCCCGCCTCGCGAGAAAGCACGATATTGTCGCGCTTAGGCAGTGGCTTGCCATCCTTTAAAGACTCCAGCGTTTTGCGCCCCATCACCACTACCTTGCCAGTGGTAAGCTGCCGAAACCGCTTCAAATCATCCTTAATACGAAAAACCAAATCCCCCTGGCAGCCAATCCCCCAATTTTTCGCCACTGCTACAGATAAATTCATAAATAAAACCTCCATCTAGATGGGCGCTGCCCCAAACCCCGCCGCTACAACGGGCGTAGCCCGCTTCCGCTTCCTTGCTTTGCTGCGGGTGCGCGCTGTGCGCGCAGATAGTTTTGGGAAGCGGTTTGTTGGGATGGGGCGCTGCCATTAACCCGCCGCTAAAGCGGGCGTAGCCCGCTTCCGCTTCCTTGCTTTGCTGCGGGTGCGCGCTGTGCGCGCAGATAGTTTTGGGAAGCGGTTTGTTGGAATAGGGCGCTGCCCCATTAACCCGCCGCTAAAGCGGACATAGCCCACTTCCGCTTCCTTACTTTGCTGCGGGTGTGCGCTGTGCGCGCGGGTTGTTTTGTAAACCAACTAATTACAGATTGTAATTAGTTGGTTCAGATTTTCCTACACTGCCACCGGTATTGTATGGCCAAATTTGTGGGGCTTATAGCCTTCCAGCTGGAAATCATCCACGGTAAATTTATAAAAATCCTTCACATCTGGGTTAATTTTTAATATTGGGGCGGGGCGGGGCTCTTTTGTTAAAAGCTCTTCCACTATGGGGATATGCCTGTCGTATATATGGGCGTCTGCTATTACATGCATTAGGGTGCCAGCTTGCAGGCCGCTGGTTTGCGCCAGCATATGCATAAAAATTGCGTATTGGGCTACATTCCAGTTGTTGGCGGCCAAAAAGTCTTGAGAACGCTGGTTTAGTATGGCGTTTAGCCTGCCTTCCATTACATTAAAGGTGACGCTGTAGGCGCAGGGGTATAGCCCCATGGCGTGCAGGTCTTGATGGTTGTATATGTTGGTGATTATGCGGCGGGATGCGGGGTTATGCTGCAAATCGTGCAGAACTCTGTCTACTTGGTCAAATTCACCTTCTGGGTATTTATGTTTTATACCCAGCTGATAGCCGTATGCCTTGCCTATAGAGCCTGTTTCATCTGCCCAGGCATCCCATATTTTAGAGTTTAAATCGTTAACATTATTGGATTTTTTCTGCCATATCCATAAAATTTCGTCTATGCATTTTTTAAAAGCCAACCGCCGCAACGTTACCGCCGGGAATTCTATAGATAAATCGTAACGGCTAACCAAGCCAAATGTGCGTAGCGTGTGGGCTGGGGTGCCGTCATCCCATTTTGGGCGTACGTTTTGGCCGGCATCAGATACCCCTTGCAATATTTGCCTGCTGTTTTCTATAAAAATATTATCTGCTAAGCTCATCGATTCTATCTCCTATAAAATCTAAAATCGCATCACGGGTTACGGCATTACGGAACTCTCTGGCCTCTACGGTATCTATCAGGGCTTCCAAAATTTCCACTGCGCCGTATTCTGCGTACAGCTCTGCGGCCAGCTTGTATGGGGCGGCGTCTTCTGCACCGTGGGCAATTACATAACCCAGCACAAGCAAGGCGTCTTCTGTGGTTTCTACTATTTCTGCCAGGCTGTTTGCCCAGTTTGTTAGTGTTTTCAGGTGATGGTTAAAATTCTCCCGGTAGCCCGAGATTTCGCTCATCTGCGCCGGGGAATACTGTCGGCTTAAATGCATGTCGCTTATGGGTTCTTTAAAATAAATCATGGTTCGGCTGGCGGCCAGCTCTACATCGTGAGGGTCGCCTTCTGGCAGCTGGGGCAGCTGGGTTAAATCTGGCTCGAAGAATAACTCTGGGTCTATCTCCATCTTGCGCAGCAGGTTAGATTCTGCCTTCAAAAAACCCTGTGGCATGGCATTTTTCCTCTTTTTAGATACAGCCACAACAACCACCACCGCAACTGAAACTGCCAACAGCACAAAAAAACCTACAAAAATTACAGTGTTTAGCATAACTCGCCCTCATTTCTAAGACTATGTCAAATTTTCTTGTGTTATTGTACATCAAATGGTGTATAATTGGAACATGCTAAGCTTAAATGCCAACCAAGAAAAAGCAGCCGCCCATATAAATGGCCCAATGATGGTGCTTGCAGGCCCAGGCAGCGGCAAAACAGCCGTGATTACCGCCCGGGCTGCCAACCTTGTAAACGCCGGGATAAACCCGGCAAATATTTTGGTTATCACATATTCTAAAGCCGCGGCCCAAGAGATGGAGCGACGCTTTGCCCAGCTTTACCTGGGCAGTGATTTGCCAAAAGTTAATTTTGGCACTTTCCATTCCATGTTTTTTCGTGTATTGCGGCGCAACAGAAATTGCGGCCTAGATGCGATTTTGGCAGACGGAGAACGCCGCAACTTTGTGCGCGGCGCGCTAAAAGAGCGGCAATACGACGCAGATGAAGATTTATTGCTGGCTGTAACCAACGAAATGTCCCTGCTACGCAACGAGCTTCACCATCTGGCAGAATACCAGGCCAGCAGCATTTCACCAGAGGATTTTCGGGAAATTTGCCAGGGGTATGAAACCTATAAGGGCCAGCAAAACAAAATCGATTTCGATGATATGTTATGCCATTCCTATGAAATTTTAAAAAGCCAGCCGGCAGAATTAGAATTTTGGCAGCGGCAATTTAAATATATTATGATAGACGAGTTTCAGGATATAAACCGTGTGCAATATGAGGCAGTGAAGCTTTTGGCGGAGGGCAGCCATAATATTTTTGTGGTGGGGGATGATGACCAAAGCATCTACCGCTTTCGTGGCTCGCGGCCAGAATTTTTGCTTAACTTCCCGCAGGATTTCGCCCAGGTACAACAGGTTACACTTGATATAAATTATCGTTCTACCCTAGAGATAATTGACATGGCCAACAGCCTAATTGTGGGTAATAAAATGCGATATGACAAGGGTATTCGCGGCACCGGGGTGACGGGCAAAAAGCCCGTAATATTAGTATCTGACGACCAAAACCACGAAGCCATAAAAATAGCCGAAGCCATACGCAGCGTATGGAAAAAAGGCGCAAAACTTAGCGAAATTGCCATCACATACAGGCTTAACATGCAAGCGCGTGCCTTCATGGATGTGTTCCTTAATATGAACATACCCTTCAAAAACCGCGACGAAATACCCACCCTTTACGAGCATTGGGTGGCTCAGGATATTTTTGCGTATTTGCGGGTTATTGGAAGGCTTGGGCGGCGGCAGAAAATTGGCCACTGCCCAGATGCAGAGCGAATTATAAACAAGCCTTTCCGCTATATAAGCCAGGCATTTTTGCAATCCATGCGCAAGAACGACCTTGACCTTTTTGCGGCCTACACCCGCGACCCCACAATCCATACCGCCACAAAAACCAAGATAGAAGAGCTAAAAAGCGACCTGACCATACTTGCCCGCCGCAACACCCACGATGCAATAAAGCAAATTCGCCGCGGCCTAGGCTACAACGGCCATATAATGGACCATTCTGAATACCGCAGAATCAACCACAAAGGCCTGTTCGAAATAGCAGATGAACTGCAAGAGGCGGCCAAGCAATTCCCAAACCCGGCAGATTTTATCAGCCATGCCGCCCATGTTACCCAAGCCGCAAAAGAAACGCCCCCCACCGGCGATTGCTGCACCCTAACCACTTTACATTCTGCCAAGGGACTAGAATTTGAGCGGGTTTTCATAGCCGGCGTAGTAGAAGAAATCCTGCCGTCTATACGCAGCAAAACCGAACCAGAACTAGAAGAAGAACGCCGCCTGCTATACGTGGGCATTACCCGGGCGAAAAAAGAATTATACCTATCCACCATAAAATCCAGGTATGATAAACCAACAAAACCATCAAGGTTCATAAAGGAGCTAACATGAAACGCTTATCCCCAAAAACAAAAAGAACCATCGTACTTGTAGTAGTAATAATCCTAGTGCTAGCCCTAATACTAGGACCCCTAGTAGGCTTAATCCTCGCATAGCGCCTGGCGGCGGGCAGCCCCGTAGGCATTAGCTGTGAGGCGTTAGTTTGCGTCTCGCAGCCGGTGGCTTGCTTGCTGTTTTTTCTTAACCTTCAATTGCTAACCGCTGCTATGTAGCGGGGTTTTGTTGTGCCATGCGAATGTCGCCCCGCCCCATCATGGCGTAAATTACCATACACAATCCTCCGTGTAAAAAATTGATTATACCCCTTGGGAAAAAATTCAGTTGGTCGGAAAATCCGACCAACTGAATTAAAATCCGCCCAAATAGCAAAATGATTCCAAATCGGTCTCGTCTGTCGCGGCAAAAACGCCTTATCTCGGCGTTTTGGGTGCCGCTTTGGCCGGGCCGTTTTTCATTCATCCCACTATACCAAAACACTTTTCACGCCAGAACCGCCTCCTGCCCAGAATCAACCGCCAAAAATCCGGCAATAACATAACAAAGGAGGCCAACCCATGACACTAAAATTCATCTTCATATTAGCCTGCCTATGCACCGCCCTAGCCTCGTACCCCCACCGCAGCACCAAACGCGACTGGCGCTGGCTAATATACGGCCTAAGCTTCACTGCAGCGGCAGATTACTTTTTAATCATCCGCGACTGGCATCTACCGGGGGTAGCCATATTCATATTCGCCCATGCCTGCTACATCATGCGAGGGCTAGAAACCCAGCCTGGCCGCAAACTCAACCCTGCCTGGCTTGCCGCGCCTTTCGCGGCAGTTTTGGTGGGGATGTTCCTACATTCTCTGCTGTTCCTGGCCGCCCTATACGCGCTGCTCTTCCTGGCAAATATCATAACCTGGGTTCTTGCAGCAAAAAAAACACGCCAGCCCAAGCATATTGTCATGCTAACCGGGCTTATCCTATTTGCCGCCTGCGATATCAATGTACTGCTGTTTAACCTACCCGGCCACCTAAACATCTCGCCCCCGCTCATAACCTTTCATCTAATTTGGGTCTTTTACCTGCCAGCACAAGTCCTAATTTGCATCAGCGGGCTCAATACAATCCCTCCAAAACCATCTCATTATTTTAAGAATCATTGACTACACAACAATAAAATGCTACTATTGTGGCGGTTTACGCTGGCTCTATTTGTTTTAACAAACCTTGACTTTTTATATCATATATTTCCCAAACTTCTACGCCCATCGGCCAGGTAAGGAGTAGCATCATGAAATTAAAACCTCCAAGCATATTTCGCACAAAAGACATTAGGCTGGCCACTCGCGCTCGCATTTTTTATATTGGCCTGCCTGTTTTTATCGTTGTCATTTTGTTTACCGTGGGTACTTACATATCAAGTTCTCTTTCCGCCGATTTTGCAGGGCAGCTTGCGCGCCAGTATCCTATTGAAGCCGCGTCCAATTTTCAAAATAGCACCGGACGGCATTTTGTTTTAATGCAGCAAATCTCCCGCTCTACAACCCTATCACGGTGGCTGGCAGATGACGATAATCAAGCAAACAAAGCCAACGCCTTCCACAAAATAATGAGCCACGCAACCTTCGCCCCAGATATGCAGCTGATGCTTACAGTTCATGGTTCTTTACAAAGCGACAATTTTAACGCAGGCCTTAGCAACGGCCCGCACAGGTACGCTAGCATATCCCCTATCATCGGCACAAGCTGGCCTATCGTTGCGCTTTCTTCCTATGCAGCGGTGCTTGGCGGCAGGTATCTTCCCATTATTGCCATCGCCATCCTGTTAGTGATTACTGCAATAGTAGTGGGCGTTATCAAGGTACGCAATGCCGCGCGACCCACCTTGCGCAACCTTGCAAAAAGCACAAAGGAAATAGGCAAAGGCATAAAAACCTACGACCAAAACAAGACCAGCGAAATAGACGACCAAGCCAAAACAATACCCCCAGCCAGCATCAGCCACCAGCTACGCGCCCCCATCACCGCAATACTTGGCATTACAGAGGCCAAACTACAAAACACAGATATCCTACCCACCCATATGGAAGAAGACCTGTTAAAGATTCACGGCTCTGCCAGCCTGCTTCTTAACATAGTAAACAACATAGAATCCGGCAATGTAGCCATAAACTGTGAAGAATACAGTGTAATCAACATGATAAGCGACGCAGCCAATCTATACCGCGCCTACCTAAACGGCAAGAACATCAACTTTAACCTACATGTAGACGAAAACCTGCCCAGCAAGCTAATAGGCGACGCTTTGCATATAAAGCAAATTATAAACAACCTATTATCCAACGCCTTCAAATATACAGAAGCAGGCTCTGTAGAGCTGTCCATCACATGCACAAAAGATGACGGCTTCGCCAATCTAATGATACTGGTTACAGACACCGGCCATGGCATGTCCAAAGAACAGTTAGAAAACCTATATGAAAATTCCACCCATTTCCACGAAAGTGGGATGCGCACCGTAACAGGCGCAAGCCTTGGCATGCCCACAATATACAATCTAGTGCAGCTGATGGGCGCAACCATAGACATAGACAGCGATGCAGGCAAGGGCACAGCAATAATGGTTAAAATCCCACAAGAAATAAGCGACCACACCATATTAGGCAACGAAGCAGCCCTCCGGCTAGAACGCCTTGGCGCATTCAGCCCAGACAGCACAAAAAAAACAAGCACCGTACCAGAGCTCATGCCATACGGCTCTGTGCTTATAGTGGACGATGTTGAAGCCAACCTATACGTAGCCATTGGCCTGCTCAGCTTCTACGACCTCACCATAGAAACCTGCAATAATGCCCAAGATGCCATAGAAAAAATAAAGCAGGGTAAAGTCTACGACATCATCTTCATGGACCAGCTTATGCCAGTTATAAGCGGCGTTGAAGCCATGCGCACCATGCGCGACATGGGCTACACTCACCCCATAATAGTGTTCACCGCCAATGCCCTTATGGGTACGGCAGAAGAATTCATAAACAGCGGCTTCGACGGCTTTATCTCTAAACCAATAGACACAAAGCAGCTAAATAATATCCTAGTAAAATACATCAAAAACAAGCAAAACCAACTTGACACAGCACCCCCCAAAACCCTAACCACCCCCGCAGAATCTGAAAACATAGACGACTACCTACAAAGCCCAGGCCTACAACAAACCCTACGCCTAAACCTAGCAAGAAGTCAACAAAACACCTACAAAAACATCTGCAGCGCCATAGAAGTAAATGACCTAAGCACCGCCCACAGGTTGGCCAACTCCCTAAAAGGCCTAGCAGAAATGATTGGAGAATACGGCCTGATGAATGCCTCCGAAAACGTAGAGCGCCTAATAGTAAAATGCGAAACCCCAGACAGCAACATGCTAACCACCCTAGAAAACGAACTAAACCAAGTGCTGAACAGTATAGAAACTACATGCGCTGAAGGTTAAAACCGTGGGCTTCGCCCACACCCAACCGCTTTTTTGGAAAAAAGCGGTGCAAAAAACTTCATAATTGGATTTTTTAAGGGAGGCAATTTTTGGAATCGGCTCCCTTTTTATATTATTATGGTACCAAACGGTACCATAATTCGGGGAAAATGGTACCGTTTGGTACCATTTTTTTGGCTGAAACGAGCTAAAATACAAATGCGAATTCAAACAAACCCTGCAATCATCAGCATTTTTCCAAATCACAAACCAAAAGATTAAAGTTTTTTCGACGCTTTTTTCAAATGTATAGGCGCTCCACCTAAAACACTCGCATAGAGCGCGGGAAATTTTCCACAAGACGTTGGGGGCAAAGCCTCTGGCGGTCTTGTCTCCCTGCCATATTTTTGATAGAATTTCCCCCGGTGATTGATTTGGATTCCATTTATGTATTAAAGGAATATTTTGGATATGAGAGCTTTCGGCGGGGGCAGCAGGCTGTTATTGATGCTGTGCTGGCGGGGGATGATGCGCTGGCGATTATGCCCACGGGGGCTGGCAAATCGCTGTGTTTTCAGGTGCCGGCGCTTATGATGGATGGGGTTACTGTTGTGGTTTCGCCGCTTATTTCACTTATGCATGACCAGGTTATGCAGCTGGTGCAAAATGGGGTGGCCGCGGCGTATATTAACTCTTCGCTAAGCTTTGAGCAGAACAGAATTGCGCTAGAGCGTGCGGCGGCCGGAGCGTACAAGATAATTTATGTGGCGCCGGAACGGCTAGAAACTGACGATTTTATGTATTTTGCGCGGCGGGCAGATATTGCAATGGTGGCCGTGGACGAGGCCCATTGCGTATCCCATTGGGGGCAGGATTTTAGGCCAAGTTATTTGAATATTGGCAAATTTGTGGCGGGGCTTGGGCGGCGGCCGGTTGTTTCGGCGTTTACGGCCACGGCTACAGATTTGGTACGGGAAGATATTATGCGGTTGCTTGGCCTACAAGACCCGATTGTACGCGCCACTGGTTTTAACCGGGAGAATTTATATTTTGAGGTGCGCAAGCCCAGGGATAAATTTAGCGATGTGATAGCGTATTTAGAGGCGCATCCCGGCCAAAGCGGGATTATTTACTGCGCCACACGAAAATCTGTGGACGAGGTTGCGGCAGGGCTGCAGCAGCTAGGCTTTCCGGCAGCCAGCTACCACGCAGGGCTGCCCCAGCATGAAAGGCTAACGGTGCAACAGGATTTTGTTTTCGACCGCGCGCCCATTATGGTGGCCACAAATGCCTTCGGCATGGGCATTGACAAGAGCAATGTCTCATTTGTGCTGCATTATAATATGCCAAAAAATATCGAAAGCTACTACCAAGAAGCCGGGCGTGCGGGCCGCGACGGCAGCGCCGCAGATTGTATTTTGCTGTACAGCCGCCAAGATAGCCAGATAAACCAATTCCTGATAGACCAAGTGGATGAGGACAACAGCCTAACAGATGACGAGTTATCTGCCGCCAAAGCCCGGGATTACAGGCGCCTGCGGGAAATGGAAAACTACTGCAACACCACAAATTGCCTGCGCCAATACATACTGGATTATTTTGGCGACACAGACCCCTGCGATTGCGGCAATTGCGGCAGCTGCAACTCGGATACACAGGTTACAGATGTAACAATAGACGCCCAGAAAATCCTCTCTTGTGTATCTCGGATGCATGGCCGCTTTGGCTTAAGCGTAGTGATAGATGTGCTAAAAGGCGCAAACCGCAAGCGCCTGCGCGAGGCAAAGCTAAACGAACTTTCCACATTTGGCATAATGGCCGGCCAGCCAGACGAGCTTATAAGGCAGGTGGCGCAATTCCTAATACAGGAGGGATACATGCAGGTAATAGGCGACCGCTACCCGGTAGTGGGCGTAACGCAACAGGCGCGCGCCGTGCTAAAAGGCGAAACCACAATAACAATGCCCCTGGCAGAAATACTAAACGAACCCACAAGCAGCAAGGCCGAAAGGCGCAGGCTATCTTCCGCCAAAAAGCTAACCGCAGGCATAGAAGCAGACCCACAACTGCTTGCGAACTTAAAAGACTTGCGCATGAAGCTGGCCACCAAAGAAAAAGTACCAGCATTTATGATATTTTCCGATGCAGCCTTGCTGGACATGTGCATAAAACTACCCACCAATGAAGATGAATTCCTAACCGTAAGCGGCGTGGGCAAGGTTAAGCTAGAGAAATATGGGGCCGAGTTTATTACGGAGATTGCACGATAGACTTCTTTCGAAATTATGCTTTTTAATCTCGAAAAAGTTTTGGTCAATCTTTTGCTTCTTCTGAGATAACCCGGAAGAAACCGGGCGGCACGAAGTGCCGGGTTCGCCAAGCGAACCTTATGAAATCACGTTTTTTGTGATTTTAGAAGAACTCTAATGTTAAGGCCGCCAGAGGCTCCTACTTATCTTTTGACATTTTCTAATGTTTTTGTGTTATTATATCTATAAGACTAGACATTTGGAGGTTTTTTATGAAGCAGATTCTTACCCCGGCTTTGCTGGTACTGGCGTTGTTTCTTATTGCGTTTATTTTTGTGCCGCGTCATGATGTTCCTGTGCCTGTTATTGACGGGGATTTTACGGTTACGCTTTCTGTAAGCGTGGCGGCGCTATTGGACAACATGGATTTGCTAGATGCAGAAAAGCATGAGTTTGTGCCAGAAGGCGGCATGATTTTCCCGGCGGCCACAGTGCAGGCCGTAGAAGGCGACACTGCCTTCGAGCTGCTGCGACGCATAATGCGCGAAGAGGATATCCAAATAGAATTCCGCCACAACCCCGTCCGCGGCACTACTTATATACTTGGGGTGAACAATATCTACGAGGGCGATGCAGGCCCGCGCTCCAACTGGGCCTATCGCGTGAACGGCAGAGCCACCGCGGCAGAGGCCTATGAACTTGTACTGCAAGATGGGGATTTGGTGGAGTGGATTTTTGTGCTGGGGTAGAGTGGGTTAAGACCGTCAAGGCTTCGCCCCGACACCCCCTTCTTTTTTTGTAAAAAAGAAGCAAAAAAACTTTAGCGTTGGGTTTTGTTGGATTTATGTAGTGAAGTCATTCGAAATCGGTCTCACCTGTGGCGGCAAAAACGCTTTATTTCGGCGTTTCAAGTGCCGCTGGTGTGAGACCGTTTTTCATTTGTTTCATTATGGAATGCGCACACTATGCCGATTACGGTTATGTTTAGGGGTTTCAGCTTTATTTTGGCGAAAAATTCAGTTGGTCGGAAAATCCGACCAACTGAATCCACAAACGCAAAAACAAAGCTGCTTCGTCGTATTTATAGCAATTCAAATTGAAAACAATCTCCTGAAGCGAAGGAATTTGTATAATGCGAGAAACTGAAAGCCACCGCACACTAACGGTGCACAAGGTTCTTAGCGACAAAGTCTTGCGGAAAATTTACAAGCTATATAGGATGGTTTTTAGGTGTGGCGACTATACAAGCGATTTATAGGATGTGAGCTGTGAAGGGTGGACATAACGTAGCTTAGAAAACTTCGCTACAAAGGCATCAAAGTTGTGGTAAAATGACTTTACTAACTGAATGGAAGCAATTAAGGGGCGCACTTATGTACCACAACGAGTGTGGTACGTGCGTAAAATTCACATTAGCGGAGGTTATCAATGAAAACTAAAAAACATGAAGAATTAATAGCATCATACTTAAATGCATTAGATGCTGAAATTGCCCCATTATATAAAGAAATCATACTCTTTTTATCTGAGTTGGGTTATAATCCTGTAAAACTAAAATCGTGCATAACTTTTAAGCACAAATCGCATACAAAACAAATAGTAAAAATGGGGAATGTATTTTTTTCGTTGCGGTTTTCAGCTTGTCGCAGATACTCCCAGCGTTTTGTTGATATTGTTAGTGCCGCGATAAACAAGGTTGCCGCAAATAATCCTGCAAATAATCCCTACCAAGTTGCCCGGTGTATAACCGGTGATTGTAATGCTTGCAAAGGTAAAGCCGATACACATGTTTACGCACATACATATCCTAACGGTGAAACAAAATATGCTTGCGGTTGTTATGCTATGCGTATACCGAACATTACCGCAAACGATATTCCGGAAATCAAAAAACTTATCAATGAAGAACATGCGTATTTATTAATACATGAGGCAAAAGCATAGTTTAAGCAATTAGTGGCGTTATTTCCACCCTTTATAGAGTACGGCGCATAAAATTATAGGCAGTAGTAAGGCGACTATCTGGCCGCTTTCCTACTGCCTCTTATAGTTTTTTTATAAGAAAAACATGTGGTCCAATGAACTTCTACCCCTCTAACCCCTCAACATACCCCTTTAACCACAAAATCCCCAACCTGTACCCTTCAATCCCCTGCCCCATTATGGTTTTCGCGCAGGCCTGCCCGGCATATGAAACCTGCCTAAAGCCCTCCCGTTGGCGCACGTCTGAAATATGCACCTCTACGGCGGGGATGGCCACGGCCTTTAGCGAATCTAGTATGGCGATGCTAGTGTGGGTGTATGCTGCCGGGTTTATTACAATGCCGTGGTAGTGGCCATACGCCTGCTGGATTTTGTCCACGATTGCGCCCTCGTGGTTGGATTGGAATATTTCTGCCTCTATGCCTTCGGCGGCGCAGGTTTCGCGCACTAGCGATTCTAGGGCGGCATAGTTTTGGCTGCCGTAAATACCCGGTTCGCGCAGGCCTAGCATGTTTATGTTTGGGCCGTTTATTATTAGAAATTTCATTTTATCGCCTCCGGGGTGAATTTTTATGCGTGCAGTCGTATTTTACAACCGCGTGTATTTATTGACTTTTTATGTCCATCCTGGCTGCAATAATCCCTGCAACCGCGTCACCTGGCGCATGGTTATTATCCACTGTAATATCCGCGAACCGTTCATACATGGGCAGCCGTTGCTTGTACATGGCATTCATATCTGCGCCCATAGACAGCGGCCTACCATCCCGGGATAGCTTTGCCACATCACGCTGGATGAAAATTATCATGCTATTTTGCGTAAGGCTATTGTAATTTTCTGGCACGGTAACGCAGCCGCCGCCGGTGGAAATCACCAGGCCAGATTCGCGGCCTGTAAGGCGTATAACCTCAGCCTCGTGCCGCCGGAAGCCTAGTTCCCCTTCACGCTGGAAAATTTGCAAGATGGTCTCGCCCGCGACTTTTTCAATTTCGGCATCTGTGTCCACGAAGCTGCGGCCTAGCTTTTCTGCCAGCTGCTGGCCTATAGTGGTTTTACCGCTGCCGGGCATGCCTATAAGTACGATATTTTCTGCCTTGCGGCGCAAAAGATTAAGCACATTTTCTTCTTTGGCTGCGCTAATCTGCTTGCCGCCGCTAAACACCGCCGCCCCGGCCGCCGCCTGCCCCACCAGCATAATAAGCCCGCCAACTGCCGCCACGCCTATTTTCTGCGCGTCTAGCATTAGTTTGGTTTTTGCAGGGTTGTAAATAAGGTCCAGCACGCATTCTAACCTGGGGAAATCCGTCACATTTACCAGCGTTTCGCCGTTGCCGGGGTACATGCCCACGGGGGTGGCGTTTACAATAATCTGGGCATCAAAATGGCGGCTTATATTGCCGTAGTTATTTTTGCGCCTAAGCCCCACTTTTATTATTTTGCCAGCCCCAAGCTTACGCATTACATACACCACGGCGCGGCTGCTGCCGCCGTCGCCAAGTATTAGCACCTTCTTGCGGGCTGGGTCTACACCGCTTTCTGCCACCATTTTTTCAAAGCCGATGCAATCTGTATTCTCGCCAAAAACTTCGCCATCTGGCTGCCGCAGCATGGTGTTTATGCTGCCTATGGTGCTGGCCGCCGGGGATAACTTGGTGCAAAATTTCATGGCATCTACCTTGTATGGGATGGTCACATTAAGCCCATGCCAGCTGCCGTTTTCTAGGAAGTTCGCAATATCTCTTGGCTCTTTTTCAAATAATTCGTAGGAATATCCAAGGCCAAAGGCCTCATGTATCATGGGCGAGTAGCTATGCCCAAGTTTGCGCCCAAGCAAGCCGCAGCGCAATGCCATCACATCACCTCTATATAGCTGCCCAAATATTTAAACTCGTCGCAGAACTCCTGAAGGCTTGACAAAAGCTTGACAAATTCCTCGGAATACACAGATGTTTCCAGGTCGAAATAAAACATGAACTCGAAATCCCTATCCGGCAGGGGGCGGCTTTCTAGCTTGTTTAGGTTTATCCCCAAGGCATAAAACCGCGCCAGAGTCTTATAAAGCGAGCCCGGTGAATGCGGCAGCACCATCATTATGCTGGTTCTGTCTGCGCCTGGGTATATTTCCAGCTTCTTGGAGATGCATATGAAGCGGGTGTAATTGTTGCTGCGGTCCTGGATATCACGCTGCAGGCAGTTTAAATCATACAGCTTTATACAGCTATGTGAACAAATGGCCGCAGCATCGCGCCGGCCGCCTGTGGCCACGGCTTCTGCGGCGGCGGCGGTGTTTTCGCAGCGGGTGATGGTCACACCCGGGCCAAGTTTTTCTAAATACCCAGCGCATTGGGAAATCGCCTGCTCGTGGGAAAAAATCTCTTTGATATCCCCCAAAGCAACCCCACGTGGCGCAACCAAATTATGGTCAACCTTCAGCCGCACACTGCGCACAATCTTAAAATTGCGGCTTTGCATCAGCGAATAAATTTTGGTAACAGAACCAGCGGTGCTGTTCTCCAGCGGCAGCACCCCATAGTCGCAAAAGCCGTTCTCTATGGCCGAGAACACGCTGTCAAATGTTTTAAAATACTGGATATTTGGCCGCTTGAAAATACGCTGGCAGGCAAGCTGGGAAAACGCACCCTCTACACCCTGGCAGGCCACCGTAGCATTCTGCGGGAAAAGCTGTGGAGTATTGGCAATCGCGTCTGTAATCTCGTTATATTGGCTGGCATCACCCACGCTGGCATGTTGGTGACTGCGGCTTAGTTCAAACAAAGTCTCAAACAAAATATGCGAATATGATTCCAGCCCCGGGGCTGCCTTCTCAGAAATTTTCTGCAGCTTAGCCGCCTCGCGCTTAGTGTCCAGCACCGGCAGGCCTTCTGCTTTTTTAAACGCTGCCACATCTGAAACAACCGCCATACGCTCTTCAAACAACCGCAGCAGCTCACCATCAATATTGTCTATTTTCTCCCTAAAGTTGTCCAGCATATCATCACTCCTTAAAATTTGACTGAATTATATCATGGGATTGGATTTTATGTAAGACCGTTAGAGGCTTATTATGTAAGACCATCAGAGGCTCCGCCTCCGACACCTCCAGTCGCTTTTTGCAAAAAGCTCCGCAAAAACTTTAACATTGTGGTACCATACGGTACTATAATTATGGGAAAATGGTACCGTATAGTACCATTTTTTTGGCAAAAACGGGCTTTTTGAGGGGTGAAATATATGTATTACCTTGGACAAACCCAGTGGACATCAGGGTTTTTATTTTTTCACAATACCAATGTTAAAGTTTATCAAAAACTTTTCTCAAATATGACCCAAAATAAACATGGCGACGCGAAGTGCTGGGCTCGTAAAACGGGCATTATGAAAAGTTTTGGATGCACATAAGGCGAAACCTTTACAGTTTATACCATCGCCCGCGCTTGACATATTTACCCGCAGCCCTTACAATATCCCTCGCAGCGGGCGGTCATGGCGGAATTGGCAGACGCGCTAGATTCAGGTTCTAGTGAGGGTTTCCTCTTGCAGGTTCAAGTCCTGTTGACCGCAGTTGATAGTCCATACTTAAACCAGCACCATAAAAAATGGAGCTGGTTTTTGTTTTGCATTTTTTTAGAAGCGCGGGAAATGAAAGATGAGCAGCCGATTTAGGTTGCCCATCTTTCTTTTTTCGCATATTCTTTTCAAATACACTTTTCAAGACAAAGATGTCGGAATCTAGCAGTGTGGCAAATGGTTCTGCAAAATCTGTCTCAATACTGACACCAGTATCAATTCCAACACATGACCTTCCATCCTCACCTTCATATGTTCTTATCCTTTCAAATAGAGCTTGATTAAAGCATCGCCGCTCAAAATCATCCGCCAGTCTGTAAGCTGTGCCGCAATCATCCAGTAAAGTGAACACATCATTTAGGTTGCCCGCGACCTCATCATGCTCTGCTTGATAGGCCGTGACCTGGTTTGTGATATTATTCAGTGCTTTGCCTATGCGGTCTTGCTCTTCCTTAAGTAAATCTGGTGCTATGGCGTTGTCGTAGTAGGCTTGCAGCAACTTTCGCCGTTCGCGCTCTAGTTTTTCTTGTTGTTTGCGTAGGCGGTCTAGTTCGGCCTTGGACTCGTCTACCAGCTTATCGATTTGAGCGGTAGCCCAATCTTGCAACAACTGTCTAAATGCTGGTGTGAAACTGATTCGCTCGTATAATGCCTCAATCTGACTGGCCACCTCTTCTATGAGCAG
>WQVK01000010.1 GCA_009784025.1 Defluviitaleaceae bacterium | reverse complement strand
TTTTCGCAAGGCGAGAAGCTGAAAACCGCCGCGCACTAGCGGTGCGCAAGGTTTTCAGCGACGAAGGATTGCGGGAAATTTACAAGTTCTATGCGAATGTTTTTAGGTGGAGCGGCTATATCTCAAATAAATTGCAAAAACAGCACCGCATTGCACCACTTTTGTGACAAAAACCATAAGATTTACCTCAAAAAGCCGCTATATTCCGCACGTCTTTAAAGAATTCTGGACAAAAAATTAGCATTGGAATTTTTTATCATCCCAATGCTAACATTTTGCCTGCACCTAATCACAGCTCCAGCAACTTTATAACACCCTCAACCACAACACTGCCGGGGTTCTCAAATGTAACAAACTGCCCGCAGCATAGGCCCTTTATTTCCTGGCCAAAAATCACTTCGTCTACCCCGGCAATATGTGCTGGCAGATCGCAATTGCCGCAATGGCCGCCATCTTTACGGGTGCAGTATTGCAGGTTGCCAAGTACAGTTTCTTCCATATTGTTATCACGCATCACAGCCTGGGATTCTTCAGAGAAGGCAACCTTGCCCATGATGCATACATTATCCTGGCCGTTCAACACTAGATAAAACGCCTTGCCGCGGTAGTTTACCTCCCATACGGGGGATTGATTTTCATAATCTGCGTACTGCGGCGTCACGCCTTTTGCCTGCAGCCAATCGATAAAATGCAAAATACCCTCCCTCGCGCTGCTGCTGCCAATGTATTCAACCAGCGCCTGGGCAGCCTGGGGCTGGCGGCTGTTAAATTTGGCGTACATTTCTTCCTTATTTATTCCTGGCATCCTCGCATCCTCCTATACCATGCATCAATTTCCTCATTAGAATCTGTTTGCAACATGCGGAAAATCTCCCGGGCAAATTCTATTGCCGCCGTTTCTGTAGCAGTGATAATCCCGCCATCGCTTACAACTTGTCCGCCGGTGAAATTTTCCTGCCCATTGTAGCCAGTTTCACCCTGTAGCATTTCCGCAAAATACTCTGCATCGTCACCAGTATGCTTGATATTATCAAGGAAACCATGCCTAGCCAGGAAAATTGTCGCCCCACAAATGGCCGCGATAGGAACGCCCGTCGCATGTGCATCGCGCACAAAGCCGGCAATTTCATCGTGGCGGCCTTCGCCCCAAGAGAAGCTACCCACCAATATAACCATGGCCAGGTTGCCGAAGCTTTGATATTCCGCTATTTTGCAGTCTATTTCAGCCCTCATGCCGCCTATAGATGCCTTCGGCAGCTTGTCTATGGCAATTGTTTTCACGTGGTACTGCTGGCTTATCCCGGCAATGGCGAAACCCGCCTCCCAATCTGCCCAATGGTCTGTAAGCAGCAACAATACTTCTTTCATTCGGCCACCTCCCATTTTCTGTACGCCGTTGCATCAATTTGCACCTGCAGGCCGCCTTCGCCGCCGTTATTGGCAAACTCTGTTGCGATGGTTTTGCGCGCGGGGTAAACCCCGTTAAACCGCTGCTTAAACACCTTTTCCATGGTGGGGATATTCCAAGGGTCTCGCATCATTACATCCACTTTTACCACCGCTTCAAGTGTTAGGCCAACTTTTGCCAGCCTGGCCTCCATATCATTCAGCGCCCCATGCACCTGAGCCTCTACCCCCTGCCCCACATTCCCCACGCAGAACGACAAAAACACAAAATCACCCGCCTCAACAACCTCTGAATACGCGCATCTGCTGGCGTTGTCTTCGTCTAGGCTGTACCTTTTAATCCCGCTCATGACGGCATCTTCCTCTCTAAACCAGCTACTCAGTAACGGTTAAGTAATAAAATGTTTTGCCACCTTTGACCTTATGGGCATTCCAATCACTTTCTATGGCTTCTTTATACTTTTTTGCAAAATCAAAACTATCCCCGCGCTTTTTGCAATGCTTCATAAGCAAAGCATCTGGGATGTCCAGGTACACAACGGCTTCGCAACACAAAATAGTTGTGCCAAACAGCGGGCGGCCAGGCTTCACACGGCCATATGTTGAAATGATTTTATGGATTTCGCTTCCATTTTCTGCCGTCCAGGGCGGCTTGTTTAGTTCATTCAGGTGGGCAGCGGCTTCCTTGGGTAAGTTTGGCCAAAGCGCGTCGTCTAAATCTTCGCAATTATATTCCGGCAGTTGCGTAAAAAGCGTAGATTTGCCTGTGCATATCGTCCCCACAACGCAAACCCGCTCATTCCTATGCTTCTCGAAAATCACCCTTAGCATATTCAATGTTTCGCTAGCTGTAAAATTACCAGGCATGGTATCATCTCCTTTACAAGCTGCCTTCCGCCATTTTCTTCTTTGAATAAATATGTTATACTTCGGCAAAAGCTCCTATTATTTAACCCCGCAAAATCTAACCTTCTATAAACCGCCCGATATCGCCGGGTGGTTTTTTTATCGGCCGCTGCCGGGTAAATTCTGTCATGTTCTTTCTAAAGTAAATGGGCAGCAACTGGCGTTGCAGTTTCCAGTTTTTGCGGGATTCGATAGACAGCGCGTCCCAAAAGGCCACCCATAAGTCCTGGGTTTCTTCCTCGTGGGCGGCTAGGGTTACATCTGCATCGCCTGGGTTTTGGGCTATTACATATGATTTGCCATCGTAGACTGCGGCCTGGTTGTGGGCCTTATCGTGGATTATCCATTGCTGGTTCATGAAGCGGCGGGTGAAATGGTCTGCCACCAGGGGCAGAACGTTATTTCTGGGGGTGATTTGGCAGTAAAATACGCCGCTGGCCGTTTCCACAAAGCGGCTGAAGCCAAACAGCAAGTGGGCTTCCCCGGCGGCCTGGCGGTGAAGGTCGCGCACGCGGCGTACATATTCAACCTGTAAATGGCTGCCCACCATATGCCCCACCTTAAAGCCCAGCCGAATATACGCCAGCAGCGCGGTGTAGCGGTCTTCCTCTGGAGAGAGGGATGCCACATAAACCGTGTACGCCACCTCTGGTGAAATTTTGTTTTTTATTGCAGCATACACCTGGGCGGCGTTGGCTTGGTGGGTTTCTATATAGCGCGCCTCGTCCATTAAAGTGAGAATTTCCGCGGGCTGAATGCTTATTGGGTCTAGCTTTTCATAGTAGCAGGCATGTACTACAGACAGGAAGCCATCGAAGCTGCCGTCAAATACCAGGGCTGTCATATTGCGGCCCCCTTTTGGTGCGAAACCGGCAGGATAAGCCCCGTGCTACTGGCTGTGTCATGTGAACTAAACGTGGCCTTATCCCCCACAAACATGCTTGCCGTCTGGGTTTCCATGCCAATGCCTGGCGGTTGCTCTAGCAAATTAAGCTGCTGGAAATCTGTGCCGTCCTTTAGCCTGGCCGCAATGGTACTTTGGTGGTATTTTTCAAAAACCTTGCCGCTGCAGGTGAGGAAATATTTTGCCCGCTTTAGCACCACTCGCATTTTCTTTAAATCGTTAAAATCTAGCTTGCCTACCCGCCTGGCCGCCACTATTTTCTCTGCGCTTATCCGGCCTATCCCTGGCACTCGCAGCAGGGTTTTAAAATCTGCCGTCATAATCTCTACCGGGAAGAATTGCGGGTTCTTTAGCGCCCAATGGCATTTTGGGTCCACATCCAGGCTTAAATTTTCATCCGCGTCGCTGAATAGTTCCCCGGCGCTAAAGCCGTACACCCGCAGCAACCAATCTGCCTGGTACAGCCTATGTTCCCGGGTTAGGGGCGGGCTGGCCATGGGCATATTTGGGTTAACCGGAATATATGCGGAATAAAACACCCGCTTTAGCTTATATTTATTATACAGCCCTTCTGCCAGGGTCACTATTTTGCTGTCGCTTTCTGGCGATGCGCCCACTATCATCTGTGTGCTTTGCCCTGCCGGGGCGAATTTTGGCGCATGGCGGTATAGAGTTAGCTCGTTTTTAGATTGGATTATCCCGTCTTTCAAATATTTCATGGGGGTGAGGATTGTTTCCTTGGTTTTTTCTGGGGCAAGCTTTGCCAGGCTGGCCTGGGAAGGCAGCTCTATATTCACGCTAATGCGGTCTGCAAGCAGCCCCGCGCGGTGTATAAGCGCCTTATCCGCCCCGGGGATTGCCTTCACATGAATATACCCCCCAAAGCGATATTCCTCCCGCACCAGCCGCAGAGTTTCTATAATCATTTCCATTGTATAATCCGCGTTCTTTACCACCGCAGAGCTTAAAAACAGCCCCTCAATGTAATTCCGCTGGTAAAACCGCATAGTAAGCTCTGCAACCTCATGGGGCGTAAAAGTGGCCCTTTGCACATCATTGCTGCGCCTATTGTGGCAATACTGGCAATCGTAAATGCACATATTGCTTTGCAGTAGCTTTAACAACGAAACACATCGCCCATCTGCCGTAAAGCTATGGCAAATACCACAAGAAACCGCATGCCCAAGCATACCCTCTTGTGGCCCTCTATTATTTCCGCTGGAAGTGCAGGCCACATCATACTTAGCCGCATCTGCCAATATAGTCAACTTTTCCATAACATCCATGCCGCACCTCCACCATAAAATCATATTAAATACATGATAAATGATTTTTAAGAAAAATGCAAATGAATGTTCGTATTTTTCAAAACCATCAGAGACTTCGCCCTGGTTGCTTGGGCGAGTAGGTTGCGCAGCAACCGACCGGCCTCCGACACCTCCACTTCTTTTCATAAGGTTCGCTTCGCGAACCCGGCATTGCGTGCCGCCCGATTTCTTTCGGGTTACCCTTGGAAAAAAGAAGCAAAAAAACTTTAATTTTTGAATATAATGTTGGGGGAAATTGATTGCCGGTTTGGCTTTGGGTTGGCCAAAAATTTTTCAGTTGGTCGGATTTTCCGACCAACTGGATTTTCCCCAAATTGCAAGAAATTCACAAAAGCTCACGTATATTATTGCGAGGTGATGGCATGAAGCGAAAACATATAAAAAAATCCACATCTGTAATCGTATTATGTATTGTTGCCTATGTTTTTTTGGCCATTATCCCCTACTTGGGCGGCGGATTTGTTACTGAAGAAACCCGAGCCGCCTTTGCGATAGAGAATTTTTACGGCCAGCAGCCAGGCCCAGAGCGGGTTATGCTGCTAGAGCATCCGCGGGATTCTTTTTACCATAGGTTAAATTTAATTTCCCAGGCCCAGGAGGAAATTATTCTTACTACTTTTGCCATCCGCAGCGGGATTTCTGCGGATATTATCATAGGCGCGCTGCTGCATGCCGCAGACCGCGGGGTTAATATCCGCGTTCTAAACAATGCAATTGTGGGGCAGATGCAGCCCCGCTACCTGCATGCCCTTTCTGCCCATGAAAATATTAGCGTATACCTGTTTAACCGCTTCCAGCCACATCGCCCACAATATATCAACGCCTCACTACATGATAAATACATGATTGTAGACGATACCTTTTTAATCCTGGGCGGGCGCAACATAGGCGACCGGGACTTTGCTGTAGACGATTCCCGCTGGAACGCCTCCCTAGACCGTGAGGTGCTGGTATACAACACCCAACCCGGCTTCCAAGGCAGCCTCGCCCAAACCAGGGCATATTTTTACCGCAAAATAAACTCCACCCGGGCATTCCCACGGGAAACCTCCCGCCCCAATGCACATGCCCGCCAGCAGGAATTTACAGCCATCTACCTGCAACACCGCGAAAACCACCATATCCACGGTTTCGACTATTACAGCGGCACAACCCCCGCATACAAAATCACCCTAATCACCAACAATCCCGAAACCGCACGGAAGGAAAGTATAGTAGCCTACAATCTGCTACAAATAACCAAACATAGCAGCCAAATTGTGGTGCAATCCCCATACATCGCCCTTACTAACCGCCACAAGCGGATATTTTCAGACGCCGTGCAGGGTCGCGATTTCGTTCTGTTAACCAACTCCCTGGCCTCCACCCCAAACATGCCGTCATTTTCCAGCTATCTAATGAGCCGCGACAGCATATTAGCCTCTGGCATAACAATTTATGAATTCCAAAGCAACCAATCTTCCATCCATGCCAAAACATTCCTCTTCAACGGCCAGCTAACGGCCATAGGTTCATTTAACATAAACGAGCGCAGCATCCGGTCAGACACTGAATCCATGCTAATCATCCACAGCCAAGAATTTCATGATATCACCCTGGCCGCCATAAACAGCCTAAGGGCCCAAAGCCTGCGCGTAGGCTACGAGGCCTACAGCCATATCCCACAGGCCCAAGCTTCTACCGGCAAAAGGATAATATACACCATAGCAGGCTACGCCTTGCGCGGGCTGCGGTTTTTATTCTAATGGAAGAAGGCCATATTTTACCGCGGCGAGTGGGGTCGCTTTCAAATTATTTCACTATGGCCACGCGATTTATCGGAAAATAATGCATCTGCCAGCCTGACAGCTTACAAAAAAATGGTACCATACGGTACCGTTTTTTGTGAATTGTGGTACCGCACGGTACCACTTTAATAGAAAAACAGCAGAATTTGATATTGTGTCTACAAAAACAATCCGCTAAAACAGCCGCTTTTTATTAAAACCCTCGCATGCTTTTTAATTTTTAGCAAATTACCATGCAACCTATCGGAAAAAAGGTCAATATCATTATTTTGCTTTTAGGTGATTATAGTAAAAGATTAAAAATGAAGCTTTTTCGAAATTGAAAAGCACAATTTCGAAAGAAGTCTACCATATTACATCCCTCAAAATTCCACCGGCAGCGGCGCGTCAATTACCATTTCGCCTGGCTTTACCACACAATCAAATGCCCTAACCCTACCCCCCATGCCGCTAACCCTGGCCAGCGTCTCTCCAAACGCCGAGTGAATCTCTTTGGCTGGGGTAAAATATTTCATGCCTTTCATCTGTATTACAAAAACCACATATGCCTCGTATCCGTTTGCAATGCAGGCCGCCAGATGGTTCAAATGCTTGATGCCGCGCTCTGTAGGGGCATCTGGGAACATTGCAACGCCGCCATGTTCAAGGGTGACGCCCTTTACTTCAATAAATGCTTTGCCGCCGCTAGCCTCTACATAAAAATCGAAGCGAGATTGGCCATATTTGGCCTCTGGTTTCACCAAGGAAATCTCGCCAAGTTCTGTGAATTTGCCCTGCCGCAGGTATTCGCCAAAAACTAGGTTTGGGGCGTAGCTGTCCATATTTATTAGCGTACCGCCTTTTTCTACCGCAACCAAATCGTACTGCGTAACTCGCGCCGGGTTGTTTACATGATTTACATAAACCGTAGCCCCAGGTGTTAGCAGCTCGCGGCAGCGGCCGGTATTTTTCACATGGCAGGTTTCAACTTTGCCCCCGATTTCAACCTGAGCAATAAAACGATTTGGCCGGTTTATAAACGTAGCCTTAAAAATATCCGTATATCGCATATCAATCACCCCATAAAAATAATTTCCAGAAAAACAAAAAGCCTTGAAAACAAGATGTTCTCAAGGCTTTTACCAATGGCGCATAGCAGGGTCGAACCGCTGATCTCTTGAATGCCATTCAAGCGCGCTCTATGGCTGGAAACGCTCCCCGAAAACGAGTCGCTTTTTGTCCTGCTGGTAATCTTTTGAGTTTTTAGTTTCCCGCTGCTTGGAGCAGTCCATCTACATAACCTACAGCTTGCTGCCTATTTTCATCAGGAAGGCTTAGTATTTTGCGCCACAAGATTTGCGCTTGTTCCATCTCATCATCAGGCAAATCAATATAGGAGCTACGCCCCTTACTCTTGTCGCCCTTCACGTAAGCCAACGCTTCTTGCAATCCTTGCATTGTGTTTTCATGTACTGTCATAACGCAAACTCCTTCTTGATTTCATTGATGATTTTCTTGTACATGGCTTTCTCGGCATCGGTTAGACTATCCTTTTCTCCCTTGCCATAGCAGTTTACTAAAATCGTGGTCTCTTGTTGAATAAAATCTACGAGCAGGGTACGAACCCCACCGCTCTTACCTGTACCGGGTAAATTCCAACGCAACTTGATTAACCCACCTGTGCCAACGATTATATCACCTGCTCCGGGGTTGCGAAGGATATAGCTTTGGAGCAGACGTAAGGCTTCATCATCCAAACCGAGATTGCTCCATTCCCTGTCGAATGTGTGGGTTGAGATAAACTCACGTGCCATCATTCACCAACTTTCATTTCTATGCTACGAAGAAAAGCCGCAACGCGATCCGGGGTCTGGGGCAACGCCACAGCGAGTAAAAGCAGGTGGAGTCCACCCTGCACTGCTCGTGTGATGAAACACTGTTTTGCCAACAGATTATATTTCTGCATAATTAATCAGCGGCTTAACCTCATATTCTTTTTCTAACTCGCTACATAAAGGTGGCAGCTTTGCTAAAATATCTTTGTCACAATTTGCATTTTCATGCATCGGAATTTCAATAATGTACATTTCCTGTCCCCAAAACAATTGAAAAAGCATGTCTGGGATGTTTTTCGATTTGTCAATTCTCTCCCACAAAGCTACTTTCAATTCATTTTTAGTTTTTCCCATGTAACTGAAAGGCTTAACCCAAAGTCCTCTATCATTTCCGTAAAAGTTTGTATGCTGCCGTTTTTCTTTTCCTAGTTTACCCTTTGTTTCTGTAATCCACTGAATGGCATCCTTAAAATTCTTTATATATGCATCAGGTATAATCGATAGTGCCATTTTTATATACACTTTGTATGTTGCAATAGCGTTAAACGGAAAATTGTTTAGTTCATGCGATTCACCTGGCTTTTTTATATGATTCATTATAAATCGAATCGATGGGTTATGACATCTATTACATGCGATACCTTTAACCACATCATGGCAATGAATCCCCTTATCATCAACTCCATCACAGAGATGTTCATACCGAACTCTGCCACTTGAATCGTCTATCCAAAATTTAAAGATAAGATGTCTGCCACATTTACAACTTCGGGGAACACGCTTCCTGTATACTGCACATTTGTCATTAGGATCATATTCCACGATTGATCCATCATATTTGAATTTTATATATCCATCTTTTCCTCGTATGCCAAGGATAGCACGAGTAAGCATTAACTGATCACTAAGGTCACTCTCAATTTGACTGAAATATTCGCCACACTCATCACATTCGTAAGGTGAATATAGTTTATTTTTGCCTAAAGACTCTGTAATAGCATGGTGTTTTTTCTTTGGCTTCGTCTGCCCACAACAAAAACGACAGACGCCATTATTTTCGCCGATTTTGTTTCCAGAAAGATATTCCCCCCTCGATACTTCACTAACATTTCTACTATAGATGCATTTGTACATTATCTTCTCCTATAACGAAAAGCCCTGGAAACATAACATTTCCAAGACTTTGTGATGGAGACGAGGAGGGTCGAACTCCTGACCTCTTGAATGCCATTCAAGCGCGCTCCCAACTGCGCCACGCCCCCATATTCTCCCAAGCGGAAGATATATGAAAATTTTGTTACCGTTAATACAGAGGACAATTCTTAAGGGTGTTTACCGACCAGCTCGTCCTCCCAACTGCACCAATGCCCCATGCGAGATAATATAGCATATGACATATTCTAATGCAAGAGCTTTTTGTGGTATAATAGATTCAAACCGCAATCACCCCCACAAATATCAGGTTTTTTGCCACGCTTTTTTTGGTGTATTAGAAAAGTGTCCTGCACAAGACATGCGCGCAAGCGCGCTATAATAAGAGAGGGTAGATGTGCCAAAGGCTTGTCTGTTGCTGCGCAGCTAGCTTGCCCAAGTACCCGGGGCTAAACCCCTGGCGGTTTTAATATCCAACGAAATGAGTTTATGCATGATTGATATAGCTTTAGTAGGCACTGGCGGTATGATGCCGTTGCCTGGGCGGTTTTTGTCCAGTATGCTTTGCCGGGTAGACGGGCGTATGGTTTTGTTTGATTGCGGCGAAGGCACGCAGGTTAGCTTGCGTATGCTGGGCTGGGGGTTTAAGCAGATAGATATGATTGTGTTTACGCATTTTCATGGCGATCATATTTCTGGGCTGCCGGGGCTACTGCTAACCATGGCCAATGCAGAACGCACCCAGCCGCTTACGCTGGTTGGGCCAGTGGGGCTTAGGCAGGTTGTTACCAGCCTTTGCGTGATTGCACGGGATTTGACCTTTCCCATGGAATTTGTGGAATGGGATATGAAACCCGGCCACAGCCACAGCATGGGGGATTTAACCATGAAAGCATTGCCGCTAAACCACCGCGCACCTTGCTTTGCATATAGCCTAGAGCTAAGCCGCCGTGGCAAATTTGACCCAGAGCGCGCAAAGGCCCAAAATATTCCAGTAAAACTTTGGGGGCCGTTGCAGAAACAAACCGACGCGAATATCGTATATGAAGGTAGAACATTCACAAGCGATATGGTACTTGGCGCTACTCGCAAGGGTTTGAAGGTAGTTTTTTGCACAGACACCCGGCCAGTGGCTGCCCTGCCAGCATTCGCCCAGGGCGCAGACCTTTTCATCTGCGAAGGCCTGTATGGAGACCCAGAAAAGCAAGAAAAAGCCGCCGCCCATAAGCATATGAGCTTCATGGAGGCAGCAACAATAGCAAAAGCGGCCCAGGCAAAAGAACTATGGCTAACCCATTTTAGCCCCGCCATGCCAGACCCATACAATTACCTGGAGAACGCAACGGCAATTTTCCTAAACACAAAAATTGGCAAAGATAGAAAAACGATTACGCTGCGGTTTGCAGAAGAGTAAAACCGTGGAGGCATGGCCTGCCGCCCGATTTATTTCGTGGTTACTTTAAAAAAGCTAAGCAAAACTTTAATTTTGTAAGCAAGGGAGTGAGTAGCATGGCAACATACGTGGATTATACCGATATAGAGCTGATTGAGGCTTGCCTTGGCGGTAACCAAGATACGTTTGAGGAACTTTTGCGGCGGTATAAGAATCTTGTGTATTCGATTATTCTGCGGCAGACTAAAAATCCGGATGACGCAAACGACCTTGCCCAGGATGTTTTCCTAAAAGTGTACAGGAATTTGGCCAGCTACACCCCGGCGTTTAAGTTTAGTACCTGGGTTATGAGAATCACGGGCAATCATATAATAGACCAACACCGCAAGAAAAAGCTTGACACAGTAAGCTTTGAAGCCCATACAGAAGAATACGGCGTGGCGGTTGTGGGGCATGCATCTTCAACAGAGGATGAATATTTAAAGCAAGAACAAACCGAACGCATAGGCAAAATTTTGGCAAATTTGCCGGAGATTTACAAAGTGCCAGTGGTGCTTTATCACCAAGAAGGGCTAAGCTACCAAGAAATTGCAGAAAAAATAGGCGAGCCTATATCTAAAGTAAAAAATAGAATTTTTCGGGGGCGGAAGCTCCTTAAAGAAATCATGGGAGGCGCATGATGGACTGTAAACAATCTGAACTTGCAATGATGCAGCATTTTGACAAGATTATACACCCGAAAACAGCAAGAAAACTTGCAAAGCATATACTAACCTGCCAAAGCTGCCGCGAGCTTTTTCTTCTAATGGATGAATCTGCGGAAATTGAACTGGTGGAAGCCCCGGCAGGCTTTACCCAGACGGTGATGGCCAAGGTAAATACCGCCGGAGCCTACAGCCCGCAAGATAGGCTTGCCTTCCCAGGGATGTTATGGGGGCTTGTGGCAATAATAGCCGGCGCGCTGCTGATTGCGGTGGCCAATACAGATTTGATTAACACGATTACCAACGGATACCCGCTAATGGAAATGATAATGTATGTGTTTGGCGATGCAGTGGTTGCAGTGCGTATGACAGCCGAAAGATTTATGCATGGCATAAGGGAGCTAAACCTTGACGGCTGGTTAAGCATAAGCGCATTGGCGCTGTCTATGATGATGATAGGCCTGCTGGCCGTGCTATACAAAGACGACGCAACCGCAATAGAGCAAACCACATAAAGATTTTTGCAATTGAATAGACTTCTTCCAAAATTGCATTTTTTGCAATTTCAGGAGAACTATAATTAAAAATGGTACCATATGGTACCACAAATCTGGTAAAATGGTACCGTATGGTACCATTTTTGTAGCAAAAAATTGCTTTTTCAAGTACGCAACACACGAAAAAGCCCATAATTCCGCCACTTTACCAAAATTAAAGTTTTTTTGCTTATTTTTCAAATGAACCCGCAAGAAAGCGGGCGGCAGGTCGTGCCGGGTTCGCGAAGCGAATCTTCTGAAAAAGAAGTGGAGATGTTGGAGGCAAAGCCTCTTGCGACCCCTAAATTAAGGAGCGATTTGCTAATGATAATCCTTGGAATAGAAACGAGTTGTGATGAGACTTCTGCTGCTGTTGTGGAAGATGGGCGGCGGGTGCTTTCTAATGTGATTGCTTCCCAGGTGGATGTTCATGCGCCTTTTGGTGGGGTTGTGCCAGAGCTTGCTGCCAGAAAGCATATTGAGGCTATTGAATTTATTGTGGATAATGCCCTTAGTGAGGCTGGGGTTGAGTTGGACGCGGTGGATGGTTTTGCCGTGGCCAATGGCCCTGGCCTTGCGGGCGCTCTTTTGGTTGGATTAAATTATGCCAAAGCGCTGGCTTTTACTTGTGATAAGCCACTTCTTGGCGTGCATCATATAGAGGGGCATGTTTGTGCAAATTATCTTGGCAGCGATTTAAAACCGCCTATGCTTACGCTGGTGGTAAGCGGAGGGCATACATCTATACTTGGAGTGGATGATTATGATGTTTACAGGGTGCTGGGCAGCACCCGTGACGATGCGGCGGGTGAGGCTTTTGATAAAATTGCCAGGCTGTTGAAGTTGCCATACCCAGGCGGCCCGCAAATAGACAGGCTTGCAGAGAAAGGCAATGCTGCGGCGGCGGCCTTCCCTAGGGCTAAGGTTGATGGGTTAGATTTTAGCTTTAGTGGGCTAAAGACTGCGGTAATGCAATTTATGGCCAAGAATAAGGATGTGGCCATTGCAGATGTGGCCGCGGCTTTCCAGGCGGCGGTGGTAGATGTGTTGGTAGAAAAATCTATGGCAGCTTGCAAGCAAGAGGGGTATACCCAGGTTGCACTTGCAGGCGGCGTGGCCAGCAACAAAGGCTTGCGCCGGGCTATGGCCGCGGCATGTGAGGCCAATGGGTTCACCCTTAGCGTGCCTGCACCTATTTTATGTACAGATGATGCGGCTATGATTGCCAGCCGCGGGTACTTTCAACTGGCGGCCGGTCGGGTTGACGGGTTGGAGCTTAATGCGTATCCGGGGCGGATGGTTGTTTAATGGCTGTGAGATGGGATAAAGATTGATGTGGTATATAAACAAGCTGCCGCCTATTTGACCATAGCTTCAGCCGCCGTAGAAGTATCCCGACATGGGCAACTATAACGATTCTACCTGAAAGCACTCACATATAACACAGAAATTTTCGCAAGACAAGAAGCCAAAGGCCGCGTACTAGAGGTGCGCAAGGTTTTTAGTGGCACAGGCTTGCAGGAAATTTACAAGTTATATGTGGGTGTTTTTTAGTGCGTATTGCTACAAAATTCTAACACCCACTGCATCCTAGGCATCAACCCGCACATTGTTGGCAGCAGGCAAATAAAGTTTCCTCATGGTTAACATCTTCACGACATAATCAACCGCAAGTCGCTTTACAGTTGACAAATGTATCTCTACAATTAACTTACACAAGGAGGTGCTTCTTTGAAAGAAATGAACCTAGCGGCTGTTTTAGTAGAGCAGCGCCGCGCACGCAAAATCACCCAAGAAGAACTGGCAGCCCATGTTGGTGTTTCTAAGGCGTCGGTTTCTAAATGGGAGAATGGTATCAGCTACCCAGATATCGTACACCTGCCGGTGATTGCAGCTTTCTTTGATATAACTGTGGACCAGCTTATAAACTATTCGGCCCAGTTGCCAGATGCAGAGATGGCAAAGATATACAATTCGCTGGCAGAAAGCTTCGCCACAGAGGATTTCGAGGCGGTGATAGTAAAATGCGAAAGAGTGGTAAAAAAGCATTATTCGTGCTATCCCATGGTGCTGTTTGTGGTGCAGCTTTACATCAACCATGCGGCCATGGCCCCCACGGCTCGGCGTAAAAATGAGATTCTTAACGCTGCCACATCCCATTGCCAGCATGTTTTGCAAAACTGCCACGATGCTAACCTTTTGCGGGGCGTGGCACAGCTTCAGGCCCTTTGTTATTCCTTAAGCGGCGAAGCAGAAAAAACAATCCAGCTACTATGCGACGAAACCCAACACCCAACCCAATATGGCGACGGCATGCTAGTAAGCCAGGCGCATCAAATGCTGGGCAACCTAGAAAAAGCAGCAGAAGTAGAACAGGCAGAGCTATATCAATGCCTGATGCATATGATGGAAAGCTTCATCTCGTACCTACGCCTAAACCAAGCCAGCCCCGAAGCCGCCAAACCAGCCTACCTGCGGGCACATGCCATAGCAGAAATGTTTAACCTGCCGCGGCTAAACGCCAACACCGCCGCAATCTTATACTACACAGGCGCGCAAATGTATTGCAGCGCAAACGAAACCGAAAAAGCCATAACCGCCCTACAAAAATACACAGAAATATGTACCACCGGCCTCTTCCCCTTCACAATACGCGGCGATGACTTTTTCAACAAAATAGATAGCTGGCTAACCCACAGTACCCAAAACATTCCCCTGCCACGCAACGAAGCAGTGGTAAAAGCGAGCATGCTAGAAGATGTAACACAAAACCCCGCCTTCGATAATATAAAAAACAATGAGGGCTATATGCGGCTGATAAAAAAGCTAGAGGATTTTGTCGGTTAATTTCAAATTATTTCACTATACCTGCCACATTGGTTTATAACCGAGCCAGCATGTAAAGAAACAACCCTGCCCACTGCGGGCAACATATTAGTATTAGAACCTTTAGAATAATTTTAGAATGGAATGGAGATGCAAAAATGGCAAATATCAACCTAAACCAAACCCCGCAAGAAGCGGCCACAATTTTTATGAATCATATTAAAGCTGGTGATTACACCGCCGCCACCGCAATGTTATCGCCAGAAATGCAGCAAGCGCTACAAGCACTCCCACTGCAACTACAAATGGAAGGCAGGCACGGGGATTTGCTAAGTTTTGAAGTGTTAAGCAGCACCCAGGCAGAGGGTTTTGACTTTGTAGCGGTTTCTGCGGACCATAATAAAGGTGCGGCGGTTCATAATATAATATTGGACAGCAGCGGCGCTGTGGCTGGCATACAGCCTGTAAGCTTTGCCTTCCAGCCAAAAATGCCACCAGAGGGCGCGAGCTACACCGCCCAGCCAATTATCATAGGAGAGGGCGGCAGCTGGCCTCTTGATGGGCTGCTTACCATGCCACAGGGCGCGAGCCATGCAAGCCCTGTGCCTGCCATTATTCTTATCCCCGGCTCTGGAGCTAACAATATGGATTCTTCGCTTTTCCAGAATAGGCCGTTCTTCGATATTGCAGATTATTTATCCAGCAACGGCATTGCTGTTTTGCGCTTTAACGAGCGGGCATTCTCACATGGCATGCAAGTGGCGCAAATATTTGGCGCAACAAATTTCACTATGCAAGAGGAATATGTTGAAGACGCCCTGCTGGCAGTAGAACTACTGCGCAAAGACGACCGTATCGGCCAAGTTTTCTTGCTGGGGCATAGCATGGGCGGCATAATCGCCCCAAGGATTGCCGAAGAAGCCGGGCTAGACGGTGTTGTTATTATGGCAAGCTCGCCGCGCCCGCTGCATCAAATCTGGTACGACCAAAATATAAATCTTATAAGGGATGCAGTAAACTCTGGCCAAAAAACCCCGGCAGAAGCAAACGAGGCCTTGGCCCTGCTGGCCACACAAATGGAACATGCCATCAACGCCGTAACCCTACCAGCGGGCGAACTGGAAAATGTATTTCTATTTGACATGTTCCCGGCATTGTACGAGCAATCTCTGGTGCAATCCCTGCCACTGCCGTTTATCGCCGCAAACACGGCCAGGCCAGTGCTTATATTACAGGCAGGCCGCGACTTCCACACCACTGTAAAGGACGATTTCCAAATTTTCCTAGACGCCACCGCAGGCATGACCCACGTAACAACCCGCCTGTACGAAACCCTAAACCATTTGATGATGACAGCCATCCGCCAGGAAGGCGACTTGGTTGTAGATGTGATGGAATATGTAATCCCCGGCCGGGTAGACACGCAAGTGCTGCGGGATATTACAGATTGGATATTGGAAAATAAATAGCTTTCAGCTCTTCGCCTTGCGAAAATTTCATGCCCTCTGTTCGAATGTTTTTAGGTAAGCGACTATAAAAGTTCGCTCCGCGAACCAGGCATGACCTACCGCCGGATTTATTTCAGGTTACACTTGAAAAGAGTTTTACCAAAAAACTTTAATTTTGAATTTTTCATGCCGAGAAACATACTTTTGCGGCCTGAAACTATACATCATTTCGATTCAAAGAAACAAAATGAAAAATTTATACTTAATTTACTTTAAAGAAATGGCTTGTTTAGCAGCTTCTCAACAAATTTGAGGGCAAAAAAATGTGTTTTTTGCACAAAAAATGGTACCGTATGGTACCATTTTCTTATAAATATTGAAGTTTTTGCTTTTTTCAAAAAACTGAGTGGCGGGGCTGGAGGCTGCCAAAATCTATAACCGTTTTACTGTATCTCCCCAAAAGCCATAACCAACTCCACAAACCCGCGCCTGTGGCCGCCTCTGTCCTGGCCTAGGCTACTTGTAGCCATTTCTAAAGTTTGAGTTAAAGTAACATCCCCAGCATGTTCAGAATCGCGTAACATATGCCCAAAGGCCGCAACCGCCGCCGCAAAGGTAAAATCTGATGAATTCTGGGCGAGTATTCTACTGGAAGTCACAGGTATTTCCAAAAGCTGGCTAACAGGACTGCCTGGGTCGTGGTAGCGTATACGCACAGAGAAAAGGTCTAGCAGTTGCATATCAGCACTAAAAATACCATCATTCAAGGCAAATTCAAACATAAGCACCACTTCAGAGCCTACACCAATTTCGCCGGCATCGCGGAAATCATTGTCAAAGTCTATATTGTCCATTATGCGGTTTTCGTAACCTATAAGCCTGTAGTTACCCACCACTGCCGGGTTAAATTCAATTTGCGCCCGCACATCTTCGGCTATCACAAACATATTAGACAAAAATTCTTCCACAAAAACCTTATGCGCAGCCTGGATATTGTCTAGATAATGGTAATTTGCGTTGCCATTGCGGGCTATGGTTTCCAGCATATCGTCCCGGAAATTACCCATGCCCACGCCCAGTATGGTCATGTGTATGCCACGGCGGCGATATTCTGCCATCATTTCATAAAGCTCGCTTACGGCAGATACCCCCACATTAAAGTCGCCATCTGTGGCCAGTATTATGCGATTGTTCATATCTGGATTAAAATTTTGCATGGCAAGCTGGTATGCCGTGCTAATGCCCGGGCCGCCTGCAGTGCTGCCCCGCGCCTCAAGGCTGTTTATGGCATCCATAATATAATCATGCCTATACCCCGGCACACTATCCAAAAGCACCCTAGCGCAGCCGGCATATGTGACTATAGACACGATATCATTTTCGTCAAGCTCTGGCACAAGCAGCCCCAAAGCTTGCTGCACCAACGGTAGCCTATTAGCAGGCGCCATAGAGCCAGATGTATCTATCAAAAACGTAAGGTTGCTGGCAGGCAGCTGTGCTCGGTCCACATCTTTGCCACGCACCCTCACGAAGGCCAGGTAATTTCTGCTGTTAAACGGCGACACCCCAATCTCTGTATAAACAGAAAAAGGCGAACCCTCTTCCAGCGGGCTGATTATGTCAAAGTTAAAATAATTTACCATCTCTGCAATACGCACGGCATCTGTTGCGGGACGTATGCCGTTGTTTATCATGCGGGCCACATTACGGTAGGCTGCGGTGTCTATCTGCAATGTGAAGGAGATTGCGGCCTCTTCTTGCGGGCTTATCCAGCGGTTTTCTGCAATGGGCAGGTGAGTTTCGTTTAGCTGTGTTTCCACATGCCGGAATTGAAAAGCATCCTCATGCCAGCCCTGGGCTTCGGCTGTTGCAGGCTCAAGGGCTGGCAATGGCACAAGCGGCGGCGCAATTGGCATCATCATGTTGCCCACAGTATCTGCCCCCGGCGCAACATCCGCTACTTCTACAAAAATATCCTCATCTGGCAAACTTTGTGCTACGTTAAGCCGCAAAGATTCATCAGCGTCAGTAGCCGTGGCAGGCGGGGGCGCATCATCCATAGCACCTCCGCTACATGCCGCCAAAAATAAAACAAAAACTATCGCAAAAATAAACTTCTTCATAGAATCATCCCTTCATTCCACAGAACTCACCCATTCTTGAATCGCACGCAAGATCCAAATTCTCCGGGCACAGGGGCGAAACCCCTCGGTTCTACCCATAAAACCAATCTGCTGCAAAAATATTACACTAGAGTTCTTCTGAAATCACAGAAAATGTGATTTCGAAAAAACTTCACTATATCCACGCCCCAGCCAAAACCAGCAAATCTGCATAATCATGGGGGGTGGTAAGGGTAAATTGCAGGCCATCCTGGTGGTAAATTAGCACGCTAAAATAGCTGTCTATTTTCATAAAGGCTCGCTGATAGTTAATTAACACAGGGAAAAATTGCGAGAAGTCACTAGTTTCTGGCGGCAGGGATGCAATTACCACCACAGAATTTTGGATATCATTCTCCAAATGGAAGATTGTTTTCTCCCCGTCGAAATCTGTGTAGACAATTTGCCAGCCCGCAGGTGGCGCAAGGAAGACTCTGGCTATGGCTGGGGCAGGTATGGCCGCGGCCATGGGCTGCTCATCTGCTAAACCGCCTCCTGGCTGGGCCGCCCACAGTTCAGGGCTGGTATCGTCAGAAGTTGCAGCACCAAAAACGCCATCATTAGGCGCCGCACCTGCTATTGCATCGCCCCAATGCGTGGGTTCCCAAGATTCCTCCATTGCCGCAACATCCCCAAAACCATAACCCATATCACCTGCCCCATATATCGAATCTGCCTGGGCGGCAGCCGGCGCAGCAGTTTCCGGCGCGAGCAGCGGCATGCGGTCTAGCATCTCATCCCGCAAAAACTGCGGCAGCACAGTAACACCCACCACAACCAGCACCAAAACCGATGCAGCAATGCCAACAAACCCGCGCATAAAGCGCGCCCTATGCCTGCGGCGGGCGGCGGCCATTTTTGTATCCAGCGTAGGGATAGGCGCATGGTCAATGGCGGCGTTTTCGCGCTGGTAGGCCTTGCCTGCTTCGTTTACATATTGCTTCGCTAAGTTTCTTAGCAATTTCTCGTCGCTCATATCGCCACCTCCTTTGCCCATTCTAGTAGTTTTGTTTTCGCCCGGTGCAGGCGCACTGTCACGTTATTTTCTGTTATACCAAGGGTTGCTGCTATTTCCTTGTGGGATAATTCATGTGCGTATTTTAGTAGAAACACCGCCCGATATTCTTCCCTAAGCCGCCCCACTAGCTCCATTGCCATGGCTGTGTCATCCTTAGAAGTTACGGATTCCTCCAGGTTAAATTCGTCGGGCTTATCGTATTCTGTTATGTCCACGGGGGTGCTGCGCTTTTCCCTATGGTACATATTAATTGCCAGGTTTTTTACAATAGTTACCAAAAACGAAGCCGTTTGTGGGCTATCTGGGTCGCCTATTTTGTGCAAATGCTTATACGCCCGTAAATAGGCTTCACTAACAGCGTCTTCGGCCAGGGGATAATCCTTCAAAATATCATATGCCCGGGCGCGCAGCAGACGCTTATATTTTTCATAAATATATTCAAATTTATATCTTTCGCTGTCTGAAGCGAAACTGATGAGGTTAAGCATTTTTCCTCCTATTATGTAAACCGTATTTTGTGCAGAACATTACAGTAGGGCTCTCCTGAAAATGCAAAAAACGCAATTTCATAAGGTTCGCTTGGCGAACCCGGCACGACCTGCCGCCCGGTTTCTTCCGGGTGACCTCAGAAGAAGCAAAAGATTGAAAATATAACTTTTCTGAAACCCCCTACGGAACTTTCGGAAGAAGTCTAGTTATATTATACATAAAAAAATTTGTATTTTACAGCCAAAATGTGATATTCTATAGCATAAGGAGTGACTTAGAATATGTCAAAATACTTTGGTACAGATGGCGTGCGCGGTGTGGCCAACCGTGAACTTACGCCAGAGCTGGCATTCCAGCTAGGGCGCGCAGGCGCATATGTTCTTACAAAAAAGTCTCAACGGGCACCAAAGGTGCTACTGGGCAAAGACGGCCGCAAAAGCGGAGATATGCTTGAGGCGGCCCTTGGGGCGGGCTTATGTTCCATTGGCGCAGAGGTGCATAACGCAGGCCTTGTGCCCACGCCGGCAGTGGCGTATCTTGTGCGCAAATACGGCATGGACGCCGGCATTATGATAACCGCATCGCACAACCCAATGCAGGATAATGGCATAAAATTTTTCGACAAAGACGGCTTCAAATTATCCGACAGCACCGAGGATGAAATAGAATCCCATATTAACATGAAAGGCAGCGACAGCCTACCCCGCCCAGAAGGCGCAGAAGTTGGCATAATCAAACGCTGCGCGTATTCTGTAGACGATTATACCACATCGCTTCTATACACAGTGCCAGAGCTAACACTGTCTGGCATGAAAATTGCGCTGGACTGTGCAAACGGTGCTACAAGCATTGTTGCGCCGCGGGTTTTCGAGCGGCTGGGTGCAGATGTTCACACCATTTTCAACCGCCCAAGCGGCTCTAATATTAACGCAAACTGCGGCTCTACGCATATGGAAGCCTTGCAAGCATACGTAAAAACCCAAAACGTAGACATAGGCATAGCCTTCGACGGCGACGGTGACCGTATGCTAGCCATAGACGAAAACGGCAATGTGATAGACGGCGACGCAATCCTAGCCATATGCGGCCTAGACCTTCTTCAGCGTGGCCAGTTACCAAAAAATACAATAGTGGCCACCAGCATGTCCAACCAAGGGTTAGACTTCTTTTGCCGCGAGCATGGCATAAATCTAATACGCACAGATGTGGGCGACCGCTACGTATTACAAAAAATGTTAGAGGACGAGCTTATCCTTGGTGGCGAACAATCTGGCCATTACATCTTCCGCCAATTTACCACCTCTGGCGACGGCATACTATCCGCCCTGCAGCTAGTATCCGCGATGAACCGCAAAAATGAAACCCTATCTAACCTAGCCGCCACAATGGAAACCTTCCCACAAGTGCTAGTAAACAAAACCATCCCCAACAACCGCAAAGCCGAAATATTCACCAACCCAAAAATAAAAGAAGCCCAAGCAGAAATAGAATCACGCCTAGCAAACAATGGCCGCCTGCTACTGCGCCACTCTGGCACAGAACCCCTAGTGCGCGTAATGCTAGAAGGCCGCAACAAAGAAGAGATAACAAAATGGGCAAATGAATTGGCTGGAGTTATTGAGAATGAATTAGCTTAATAAAACCGCCAGAGGCTTCGCCTCCGGCACCTCCACCCGCTTTTTGAAAAAAGCGGGGCAAAAACTTTGGCATTAGAATATGATGTTTATTCCAATGCCAAAGTTTTTTGTTTCTTCTTTCCGAAAAAGAAGTGGGAAGTGCTGGACGCGAAGTCTTTGGCGGTTTTTATTTTACCTAAACCTGCCAAGTAGAAACTGCATCAGCGAGCTTTGGTTTATTGTCATTGGTTCGGTATGGGGGAATAGTAGCAGCATCCTGGCTAGCCATGTTCCTAGGAAGAGGATGATTAGTATGGTGGCGATTATGTTGCGGTTTTTTTCTGAAAAGATGGGTAGTAGTGGCACGAAGGGAACTATAAAAAATAGGGGGTGGTAGCTTAGGGCAAGCCAGATATCTGGCAGGTTAAAAAAAGCCCTAGTCATACCGCAGGCTGGGCATGGGATACCGAACAGCCTATGTATGGGGCATATACCGCCAGGAACAAAAGGGGATGCGACAATTGCCGCAACCCCTATCAGTAGTAGCGTTAAATATAACTTTGCAACTTTTTGCAGCTTACTGTTGCGGGCGTACGCTAGCATTGTTTACAGCATCTGCAAGGCGGTTGTTTATGTTGGATTGCACAATACCCATGGAAACAATACTGAACCCGAATATTGTGATAATCAGGTACAATGCAGAATCATCTTTCTGGCCAAGGCCGTACATATCGTAGGCTTCGCTTTCCATTTTGCCCATTTTGTACATCATATAGATGTAGTAGATGCCGCAGGTGATGATGGATAAAAGAACATCCATGCCCGCTTGGCTGGGTTTGTTTGTGGCACGGTACAGGGAATCCCAAATTTTAAAATCCCAGTACAGCCCGTAGATACCGCAGGTGATAATGGTAAGAATAACTGCTGCTGGTATGCTTCTCTTTTCAATGAACACCATGTTGTTCACTCCTTTTTATAAGATTATCTACAACAGAATATCACAGCTGGCGAAGATGTCAACAATTTATTGCTGCGCAAACTTGCGGCAAAAGCTTGCCCTATGCTGCGGGCATAGGCCGTGTTCGCGGATTGCGGCTATATGGGCTGGCGTGCCGTAGCCCTTGTGTTTTTCGAAGCCATATTGGGGGTAGGTCTCGTGGAGGTTGGCCATTAGGTTGTCGCGCTCTACTTTGGCTAGTATGCTGGCGGCGGCTATAAGGTGGCTGCGGCTGTCGCCCTGTGGCAGGCATACGGCTTTGCAGCTTATGGCTGGGGCGTGGGTTCCGTCTATTAAAACTGCGCCGGGTTTTGTGGGTAGATTTTCTACTGCCTGGGCCATGGCCAGCATTGTGGCTTGTAGAATGTTTACACGCTCTATGGTGGGGACATCTATTATCCCAAAGGCATAGGCTGTGGCTGCGGCTTTTATTTGAACCGCCAGCCGCTCTCGCTTGGCTGGTGATATCTTCTTAGAATCGTTAACCCCGTCTATTATTAGCCCTTCTGGCAGAATAAGCGCACATGCCAGCACCGGCCCGGCAAAAGGCCCACGGCCAACTTCATCCACGCCAGCTACCGGCGCAAAACCTTCGAGTATAAGCTGCTGCTCGTGTTGCAGAAAATTTTCCATTTTATCTCTCCATCAACAAACTGGCGGCCATATTTCTACAGCAGCCACCCTACGCTTTTTTAACCCCAACCCTAAAATACCCAACCATAGCTACGCCAGTTAGCCCGGCGAAGATTATTTTCGCCCATGCAGATATGGCCAGTGGGGTGAAGAAGCCTTCTATTAGGCCGGCTATTATTAGTAGGGTTATTATGCCAGGGATTAAGGTTGCGGCTTTTTTTGCTTGTTTTATTAGGGAATGCTTGCGGCTGTGGCTGCCGGGTATTAGCATTCCTTTTCCTAGCATTAGGCCTGCGCCGCCGCATAGGAAAATTGCCATAAGTTCCATCACGCCATGGGGCAGGATTAAAGCGTAGGCAACAAGCATGTTTGCGCCGCTTTGGTGCAGAAAGCCAAAAAGCCCGCCCACTATCAAACCGTTGTACACTAAAATAAAAACCGTGCCAAGGCCGGCCAGCATGCCTAGGGCGAAGGCGTTAAAGGCCACGGTTATGTTGTTGGTGGTGATGAACGCCGCCATCACTGCGTATTCCCAGCTTACGCCGCTGCCTGTGCCTTCTTGGAAAATCACATCTACCACTTGCTGTTCGCTGAAGCCTGGCATGATATCGCCCATGCGGCTAAGATCGTCTGCCACGTAAAAACCCGCAAAAAGCATCCCCAGCGCAAAAAAAGCCGCCGCCGCAACCCAAAAGCCCCAGCTTTCGCGCACGGCTTTGGGGAATATGTATAGGAAATAATTTTTTACATGAGAAAGGCTGCTCGCCTCCCGTACATAAAAATAATTGTGGGCGACCCCAACAATGCCGTTAAGGTACGGCAGCGCCTGGCCACCTGGGAAATGCGTCTTGGCATAGGCCATATGGTGGCTGGCCAGCCTAAAAAGCCGCGCAAACTCCCGCACATCACCTGCATCCATATGGCGCGAAGGCTTAATACCGCCGCGCTTTTGCAGCTGGCGGTTAAATTCTTCTAGGGCTTTCCAGTTCTCTTCATTTTTTGCGATAAAGGTGGATTCTTGCATTGTTGCACCTCCGGGTTAGGTTATTATATCGCAGATGGAGGGGGATGTATAGCAATTTCACCTAAAAAACACTCACATAGAGCGCAGGAAATTTCTCACAAGGCAAGGCTTTTAGCGACTCGGGCTTGCGGGAAATTTACAAGTTATATTTGAGTGTTTTTAGGTGGAATTGTTGTACTATAGTAAAATAAATGAGAAACGGTCTCGCCCGAGCGGCACCTGGAACGCCGAGATAAGGCGTTCCAGGCGTTTTTGCCGCGACAGGCGAGACCGATTTCGAATTATTTTACTATATATAGTCGCGAATTTTTCAGTTGGTCGGAAAATCCGACCAACTGAATTTTTTTCGCGTCGTACAAAATACTATATCATTTAATTCTATCTAAAATCGCCTTCACTGTCGTGCCGCTGGGCCTGTTGAACCTATGCATTTCAAACAGTGCATCACGGTCGCCTTTACGCAGCATATTTTTGCCCTCAAAGCAGCTTAATGATGCCTTCATGCCAAGGTCTTCTAGCACCCGCCGCGAATCCTTACCTATCACCCCAAGGGGATACACAAAGGTGGTGGGCGCAACGCCTATATGCTGCTGGCATAAATCTTGCAGTTTTTGCAAGTCTGCAGCCAGGCGGCTGTGGTAATCTGCCACGGCCTCGCCGCGTTTTTCGCCGCTGCCACCTTTGGAATGTAAGTTATGCGAATGGTTCTGTATCTCGAAATGCCCAGAATCATGCAATTCCTTAACCTGCGCCCATGTAGTGTTTGGGTAGCGCAGCTTCGGGTTTTCTGCAAATTTTTTGCTGCTATCGTCTGCAAATTTGCCCGTAACTGCCAGCACGGCCTTCATATCATATTCCACAAACAGCGACAAAAGGTACAAATAATCACTAAAATTCCCATCATCAAAAGACAGTACAATAGGCTTCTCTGGTAGCGGCCTCCCCTCCTCCACAAAATCAATCAAATCCTGCATAAAAACCGTAACATACCCATTGTCCCGCAGAAAAACTAAATCCGCCTCCATCTCCCCCGGCCTAATCCCATACTTGCCCACCTGCCCCGGCTTTTCCGTAACCAAATGGTACATAATAACTGGCACATGGACCTCCCGCGCCTCCCGGAAAAAAACCTCCGTATCCTCAAACCCTTGCCCAAACAGCATCCCCAGCATCAACAAAAAAACCGTCATCAAAGCATCTCCTTTAAATGAGAATTATCGTGAAATAATTCGAAATCAGTCTCGCCTGTCGCGGCAAAAACGCCTTATCTCGGCGTTTCAGGTGCCGCTTGGGCGAGACCATTTCTCATTTATTTCATCAGACTTCTTTCGAAATTGTGCTTTTCAATTTCGAAAAAGTTTCATTTTCAATCTTTTGCTTCTTCTGAGGTAACCCGGAAGAAACCGGGCGGCACGAAGTGCCGGGTTCGCCAAGCGAACCTTATGAAATCACGTTTTTTGTGATTTAAGAAGAACTCTACTATAGGATGCCCTTGATGAAAGAAATAATTCAATGCCCTTAAAATCGCGAGTTTTGCCCGCATCTAGTTTTCTATGTTATAATCCCCCCAGAAAGGAGATGGATTTATGTACAAAACATATGTCTGCCTGCTACTAGCGGCATTAGTCTTGGCTTTGGCGGGCTGCAGCGGCCAACCGCGCAACCAAATATCGCAGATGAATCTTTCTGCACAGCAGCAGCAGATTGTAGACCTCATATCAACAAACGAACAACAAGTCGTGTTCTTCGAGTTTAACACCAGCCAGCCATTCACAGAGATATACCTGCGGCTAGAGGTGTACGAATATGGCCAGCTAACCGACACTGGGCTGGGTTTCGCCATGGTAAACATAGACAGCCCCCTAAGCGGCAACATAGCCGCAGTAATAACTGAAGATAGGTACAACGGCCATTTCCACTGGCAGGTAACGTTGCGCGAAGGCGACCCAAGTGGCTGGGGTTCTACCTCTAGCAGCGCCACAATCCCCGTACCAGAAGGCATGATGGGGCGCGGCTTCGGGCCAATGCACGAAGCCGTACACATAGACGGCAACACAGAAGCCGTATTATTCGCATCACGCTTCACCAGCGACGGCAAACTAAGTACCAGCGGCAGCCTGCAAGATTACCTGGATCCCGCCAACTTCGCCGGCTACCCCATAGTTCACGTCCTAATAGCAACTTTCACAAAATAAAAAGACCGCCAGGGGCTTTGCCTCTGGCGGTCTTTTTTTTATTAGTTAGTAATAACCTGCTCTGTTTCCTTGTCGAATACGTGCAAGCGTTGCACGTCTACTGCCATTTGGATTACGTCACCGGCTTTAGCTTGGCTACGTGGGTTTACTTTTGCTGTCATTTGTTGGTCTGCAGCTAGTAGGTATAGATATATTTCTGCGCCCAGTAGTTCTGTTACTTCTACTTCGCATTTGATTAAGGCGTCTGGTGACTGGCTTATGAAGATTTCTTCGTCGTGAAGGTCTTCTGGGCGGACGCCCATTACTACGGTTTTGCCGTTATATTCTGCCACTGCTGCGGCCTTGCTTTCTGGTAGTTTAATTGGGTTATCTCCAAATAGTAGGAACACATCACTGCCGCGTTTTTCTACTACAACATCCACCAGGTTCATTTGTGGGGAGCCGATAAAGCCCGCCACGAATAGGTTTTGTGGCTTGTTGTATAGGTTGTAGGGGCTGTCTATTTGCATAGATACGCCGTCTTTCATTACAACAATGCGAGTGCCTAGCGTCATAGCTTCGGTTTGGTCATGGGTTACATATATGAAGGTGGTTTGCAGTTTTTTGTGTAATTTTGTTATTTCGGTACGCATTTGTACGCGAAGTTTTGCGTCTAGGTTGGATAGAGGTTCGTCCATTAGGAAAACTTTTGGCTCGCGAACAATGGCGCGACCCATGGCTACACGCTGGCGTTGGCCGCCGGATAGCGCTTTCGGTTTACGGTCAAGCAGATGTTCTATGTCCAAGATGCGGGCTGCTTCGTGAACTCTTTTTTCAATTTCGGCTTTTGGGGTTTTGCGCAGCTTTAGGCCGAATGCCATGTTGTCGTATACGCTCATATGTGGATATAGGGCGTAGTTTTGGAAAACCATCGCGATGTCTCGGTCTTTTGGGGCAACGTCGTTCATTAGCCTATCGCCAATGTACAGTTCGCCTTCGGTGATTTCTTCAAGGCCTGCTATCATACGCAGGGTTGTGGTTTTTCCGCAGCCTGATGGGCCTACAAAGATGATAAATTCTTTGTCTGCAATCTTTAGGTTAAAGTCATTTACTGCTTGAAAGCCGTTTGGATAACGTTTTACAATGTCTTTTAGTTCTAAACCAGCCATAGTTCGCCTCCTAGAGTTTTGGGGTCAGCCAAGACGACTGCCTCCTGTAGCTTGAATTTAATATTACAAAAATATTTCCAAATTGTCATTGGGAAATTTTCCAAACTTGGGCAGGATTTTTTGTAGGATATTACAAAGTCATGACATTGTCGATTATAATTTTGATTTGATTACCAGAAATGCCCTGTGCAAATTTGTGCATATTTTCGGCATGGGCGTGCAAAATTAAGCCCATGGATACTTTAAATTTAAAAAATGCGCCATCTGCTGTTTTGGAAGAAAATATAAAACTGCTAGAGCAGCTTTTTACAGATTGCCAGGACTTTAATGGCCGCCGCATAAAACCCGGCGGAATAGGCGCGCCAAACCTATATATAGCCTACCTAGACGCCATGACAGGCCGCGAACTGATGGAACTAACAGTGTACAAGCGGCTGTTTGAAATGGATTGGCAGGAAGTGACCGCAAGCAGCAACCAAAACTTGTACGAAACCCTGCGGGACAGGGGCATTGCGTCCAGCGATATCTCCGAGGCAGAAGATTGGGAGATGGTGCTGTATTTTTTGCATGCGGGTGAGACGCTGGTTTTTGTGGAAGGTTTTACCAAGGTAGTGGTGATTGCTACAAGAGGCTTCCCAAACAGGGGTGTGCAATCTGCCGAGACTGAGGTATGCGTGCAGGGCTCCAGGGAGGCGTTCAGCGAGGTGATGCGCTTTAACACCGCTTTGGTGCGGCGGCGCATTCGCGACCATAACCTAAAGGTGAAACAAAGCCGCATAGGGCGGCGCAGCCAAACGGATATCGCCCTAATGTATATGGAAGATATCGCCCGGCCAGAGGTGCTAAAGGAAGTGGAGCGCCGCCTGGAAGAAATCGAGATAGACGGCATATTAGATAGCGGCTGCGTAGAGCAGTTAATAGAAGAAAGCTGGCTAAGCCCATTCCCTCAGGTGCAGCTTACAGAGCGGCCCGACAAGGCCGCTAGTGCGATTTTGGAAGGCAGAATCGCCATAATCGTGGACAATTCGCCCTTTGTGATTATAGTGCCGGTTACGCTTAACACATTTTTCCAGGCCAGCGAGGATTATTATAGCCGCTGGCAGGTGATGTCTCTCACGCGGTTTTTACGGTTTGTTGGGGCGTTTTTGGCGGTTTCGCTGCCGGCCATTTATGTTGCAATGGCACTTTACCACCCCACTATGATTCCGCTGCTGATGGTGAACAAACTGGCCGAGGCCAGCCAAGCCGTTCCTTTCCCGGCGGTGTTGGAGATTTTTTTACTGGATGCGGCCTTCGAGCTGCTGCGTGAGGCGGGGATTAGAATACGAAACGCATCTGGCGGCACTATTGGCATAGTGGGCGGCTTGATAATAGGCCAGGCAGCCGTGGAGGCCGGGCTGGTTAGCCCAATAGTGGTGATTATCGTGGCCATGACCAGCATTGCAACCTTCGCTATACCAAGCGTAAACCTGGTGTACAGCTTCCGCCTGGTGAAATATGGCCTGCTGATAATGGCTGCAATGCTAGGCTTTTTCGGGCTTTGGGTGGGGATTTTGGTTATGCTAATCCATTTGGCTTCATTAAAGAGCTTCGGCTTCCCGTATTTACTGCCGTTTGCCGCCGGGGAGATGAACGATTACAGCGATATGAAGGACAGCTTGTTTAGGTTCCCGCTGTTTAGCATGAAGAAGCGGCCGTTTTTTGCGCGGAAGGCGCAGCGGGATAGGATGTAGGGGAAATATCTGGTGATACTAATCTCAAACAAAACAACGAACTGGAGAGGCGCCCTAAAACGCCGAAGCAAGGCATTTTAGGGCGATTTTACCGCCAACAATGATGCGTTTAATTGAGATTGGCATAACGCCGAGGGCTGTGCCATATCGTAAGAAACACGCGACTTTTACCGCGTTTGTAAGAAGCGACATATTTTCAATGGTGTGGCGTTGCACAATTCAGTTGGTCGGAAAATCCGACCAACTGAATTTTACAGCTACCAAGCCCGACGGATTTTACCCTGCTGCCGCGATATTGCAATGCCAACAATCCGCAGATGCCATGTAAATTTCTACAATCATCCCTTCCAAAAATTAAAGTTCTTGTCAAACTTTTTTCAAATGCAACCCGAAAGAAGCCTGGAGGTACAGGGGCAACGCCACGCGGTTTAAACAAAAGGAGCGATACCATGCTATCCACTAACAAAAAAATATCTTTACGACAGTTTCAAATTTTGGTTGTGCTTTGCGCCATGGGTACGGGTGTTATTGTATTGCCGCGGCGGGTAGCAGAGGTTGCTGGGGTGGACGGGTGGATTATTGTGGTGGGGCTTACGGTGATAGCTATGGGGGTTGGGTGGCTGGTTTCGGCGGCTATGGGTGAGGCTGGTAAGTTTGGTGGCGGGTTTTTAGCGGGGGTTGGAGGGTTTGTTGGGCGGCCATTGGCCTTTGTTTTGGGGGTTTTACTTTGGATAAAGATTGTTTTTTCTGCCGGGTTAGAGCTTCGGGTATTTTTGGGGATAACCAGGGAGGTGCTGTTGCCGCACACGCCGCTGCTGGTGGTTGGGGCTGTTATGGTGTTGCTTTGTGGTTATGGGGCGGCCAAGGGGATTGAAACGAAGGCTAGGGTTGGAGAAATTTTGCTTGGTGTTATGGTTTTGCCAGTGGTTTTTTTGGTGGGGCTAGCTTTTTTTAGCGCGGATTTTTCTAATTTGCAGCCTGTTTTTACAGCCGAGCCGCGAAGCCTGGTTTCAGGGATTTTTGGGCTTGGCTTTATTTTTACAGGCATGGAAATGCTGTTGCTAGTGCGGCCGTTTTTGGCCAGGGAAAAAAATATGGGGCGCGCAGTATTGGCGGCTCTTGGGGTTGCGGGGGCGTTTATTACATTGGTTACGATAATCACCATAGCAGAATTTGGCCCGGCGGTGGTTAACCAACCATGGCCGGTGCTGCGGCTTATGGATATGTTAAGCCTGCCGGGGGCTTTTGTTCAGCGGCAAGAAGCGCTTATGTTTAGCTTTTGGATTATCACAACCTTCATGCTGGTAAGTTGCATGCTATGGGGGGGCGGAACGCTGGCGAAAGAAGCCCTGCGAATACGCGGGCTAAGCATGGGCGCGCTGCTTACGGGGGCGGCGGTCTTTGGCGTAGCCGCAATCCCTTGGGATGGCGATGAAATATATAAGCGCTTAGATTTTATGTATATCACCTTCGGGCTGTTTTTTCTTGTGATTTTGCCAGTTTTTTTGCTGGCAGCGGCAAAGGCCCGGCAACTAACGAAAATGCAAAAGGCCGCAAAAGGGCTTGGGCTTATTCTGCTGTTGGCCACAGGGCTGGCCTTCACAGGCTGCTGGGATAAGATAGAAATTGAAGACAGAGCCTTTGTAATAGCCATGGGCGTGGATAAATACAAAGGCGGCTACAAGCTTAGCCTGGCCATGCCCGTAACAGAAGAACCACAAGACGAAAACCATATAAAAACCGCCACAGCCCGCACAATAACCGAGGCAATTAAAAAACTAGACTCAAAAGATAACAAAGATTTATACTACGGCCAAGCCAAGCTAGTAGTGCTGGGCAACGAGGTCCTTAAAGACGAGCAGCTTCTGCGCGGCATAATAAACGCCCTAGACAACCATAGCGAAATAGACCGGCGCATAAATATAGTAGCCGCGGCTGGCAGCGCGCAAGATGTGCTAGAAATAAAGCCCCCAGGCGAAACCCTACCAGGCCTGCACACCCCAGAGCTTTACAGCAGAAAAAACAAACTTGGCGGCATCAGCTTCGCACTAGACCTACAGCAGCTAAGCAGCGCGCTAACCTTCAGCAATGGCGCGATTTTACCCATACTAAAAGCAAACGACAAAACCGACGAACTAAAGCTGGAAGGCGCAGCAATAGTAAAAAACTACAAAAAAGCCGGCAAGCTAACCCAGCAAGAACTAACCGGCCTGCTATGGACCTTCCCAAACGGCAATAAATCCGCAGTGGTAACCATAAATTCCGGCGGCAACACCATACCCATGACAATAGAAAAGCAAAACACAAAAACCCGCTTCCAGCAAACCAGCAGCGGCCTAGCAACCATAATAGAAATCAAAATAACCGGCAGAATAAAAGAATCCGCCCAATATGTAACAGATAACACCCACCAAGAATTTGCCCAGCAAATAGCCGCAGAGCTAACCGCAACAGCCCACAAGCTACAAGCCGAAGCCGCCCTAGACGGCTTCAACTGGCTAGAAACCCTACGGAAAAAACATCCCGACCTATACCTTCAATATGCCCCCAGCTGGCCGCAAACCTTTGCCGAAATCGAAATAATCCCGCATGTTACGGTAAATATAAAGCTTTAATTTCCCACAGTTGACAATCCCGCCATAATCTGCTATATTTTCTCCCGTCGCTAATGTGGTTTAGGCAACGTAGCTACGTGGCAAAACACCACCAATCCCACACAGCGAAAAGCACTGCATATTGGGCTGTCGCCAAGCGGTAAGGCACAGGACTTTGACTCCTGCACTCGAAGGTTCGAATCCTTCCAGCTCAGTTACTACCCCCTGTATTCTTCATGATTACAGGGGGTTTCTTTTTCTGGAAATCGGATTTATTGTTTATTGGCTGTGATACTAAAACGACTATGTACATACGTAAACATTTGCCCATCTTCATTAGGTTTAAGTTTTTTGCCCTGCTTTTTTTCAAAGGTATCCCGAAAGAAATCGGGCGGCAGGTCGTGGTAGGTTCGCGAAGTTAATCTTATAAAAAGCGGGTGGAGGTGTTTGGGCGAAGCCTCTGGCGGCCTTCAGGCACCACGTATCCAGTCAGTTTGACATGCGGCTACTTCATATGGTATATTCTTCGGACATAGGCTTAGTTTTTGGGTGAAATGTTGAGGAGGGCCTTATGAATTATGATGATTATCTTCCACATATAGATGTAGAAGAGGGGATGTCTCGGGTGCTAAATAATATGGCGCTTTATTTGAAGTTACTTAATAAGTTTAACCCCAGGCAAATGACCGACCTTGCGCTAGAGGCAATTGCTTCTGGAGACAAGGCCGCAGTGATACAGTCTGTGCATGCACTTAGGGGCACTTCGGGCAACCTTAGCTTGCCTGCCCTTAGTACTGTTACGGAACATATTGAAGAGCTGGCAAAGCGTGATATGGATTATTCTCATCTGGTGGAAATGCTGGAGAATGCCACAGATGGGTTGGAGAAAGCTATCGAGACCCTTACTGCCAATATTTAGTTTTCGCGGTATTTTTTTTTGAAATTTAATATTACATCGCCTAATGCGGCCTGGTACTCGCGCGTGCGCCCCAAGCCTCTTTTGATGCGCGCATTTTCCAGCTGCACATGTTCGTTGTCTGCAGCGGTTTCTAGGGCTTGTTTTATGGTTGCTTCTGCCTGGGCAAGGTCGTAGTTTTGGCGGTGTAGGCTGGCCAGGTTGGCCAGCAGGGTTGCATTTGGAGCTGGGGAGAATTCCACTGCCTTTTCCATGGATTTTATTGCGGCGGGGATATCGCCAGAGCTGGCATATAGCTCGGCTTCTTTGGCGAAGAAGCCCGCATCTTTTGGGCTGGCTGCTTGCAGAGTCTCTATCGCCCGCTCAAATTGCCTTGTGGCAATGTAAACATCTGCCAGCTTGTACACGTACAACGGCAGGGACGGGTCTAGCTCTATGGCGCGGCCCATCTGGGTTATGGCCTCTACATATGATTTTTGCTGGTAGGCAATCAGCCCTTCAAAGAAAGGGATATCTGCCAGCTCTGGTGCTTTGGCCTTTGCAGATGCAATGGCCTTTTTTGCAGGCTCGTAGTTGCGGCTTAGTATTGCCGCTTCGATGTAATGCAGCTGGATTTCAAGGTTTTTGGGGTCTATGCTCATGGCCCGGGCTAGCTGGCGCATGGCCTTGTTTGGGGCAGAGGTTTGTAGGTATGCTACGCCCATATTATTCAGCAGGGCTGGGTTTTCTTCATACTTTAATGCCCGCTGGTATAGGGTGATGGCCTTGTCTGGCTCGCCACGATTTACTAGGCTGTCTGCCCGCTCTTTTAGCTTCTCCCATTCCCGCCGCAGCTCCCAGGCTTCTAAGTTTGGGGTTAGGGCAGAGATTTCTGTGGGGTGAAAGTATTCCACCAGTCCCAGAAAGCCCAAAAGCCTTGTGCTGAAGGGTTCTTTGGTGCGCAACTCCTTCATTTTAGAGGCAAGCAGCGAATGGCCTATCTCGCCCACCCATTTTATCATTCCGTCTGAAAGAAAATCGTCTACAGATTCACGCCAGTTGTGGAAAACATGGTAAATAGCCTCTTCAAATGAGTAGACTTTTATCCCCGTGGATTTGAATAGAAATGGAGTTTTGTTGATTTTTTGAGATACGCAAAGCTGCAACATTATATCCACCCCTTCAACTGCCAGTAAAGTTCCTCGCCATCGCTGCTACCTATTTCTACGCTTACATTCAGCGCTTCCTCAAGCTGCTGGCGGGTTGTGCCGTCTAACATATCCTCTGTGTTAGCGCGAAAAGCATTTTGCGGCAGGAAAATCACACCCACACCATCTAGCTTACCAGCCAGCTGTGCAATCACATCTTGCCCAACCAACAACCCGCTAACAGTCACATTCTCCCCAAAGAAATGATTCTCTATAGAAAAAACCCGAACTTCCACCCCGGGGTTAACCTCCATAAACCGCCCCGCAAGCCCCCTAATAAATTTTGCCGCCGCCACCCCCGTAACAACGCCTATCGCCCCTGGCGGGTGGCAATTCCGTGAAACTGCATGTGAAGCTTCAATATCAGTTTCAACATCAGTTGGTCGCAAATTGCGACCAACTGAATCCTCTTCCAGCCCGGCCAAAAATTCTTCCTCAAACAGCCGCACAACCCCAACCCCGTTGTCTAGCTGGGGGAAATCTTCATATATATCTAATGCTGGCAGGGGCAACCCCGCCAGCACATACCATTCATCCGCAAGGAAAACAAAACTGCTGCCTCTTACCTCCCTGAATTTATCCTGCCAACCCTCCACCTGCCGTATAACCTGCGCAGAATCTGCTGGGGAAAAAGCCTCTAGTGGGAAGCAGCCATCCCTATTGCCTGTAAGCCCCACCGGCACAATGGCCAGGCTTGCACCGCTCGGAGTCACCTGCCCCAGCCGTTCTATGGTGTAATCAAGCGCAGCGCCGTCATTTAGCCCCTTGCAAACCACCGCCTGAAAATGCATCTCTATCCCCGCGGCGTTAAAAGCTTCCAGGGCATCAAAAAGCCATGCCGCCCTTTGGCTACCCATCATTTTGCAGCGCAAATCCATATCTGCCGCATGCACAGATATCCGCAACGGAGACAAATGATACCATGCAAGCCGCCGCACTTCCTCATACGAAACATTCGTAAGGGTGGCATAATTGCCCATCAAAAAGGACAGCCGGGCATCGTCATCCTTCACATACAAAGTATCCCTAAGCCCAGGGGGTTGCTGGTCCACAAAGCAGAACACGCATTTATTGCAGCATACTCGCGCCTCGCTCATTAACGGCTGCTCAAATTCTAGCCCTAAATCATCTTCCGGCTCTTTTTCTATCTCTAGCTCCCAAATTTCCCCGTCTGCTTTTTCAATCTCCACAGTTAGAAAATCGCTTTGCATCATAAAGCGATAATCCAAAACATCCTTAATTTCCGCCCCATCAATTGACAACAAAAAATCGCCTGGTTCTACACCAAGCTCCTGGGCAATACTTTCCTCTGCAATTTTTTGTATTTTGTGCGTAATCATTGGCTTATAACACAGCACCCCGCAGTGGTAAAAATTTTTCTTATAATATGTATAAATAAGCTTGACAATATAAGGCCGCCAATGATATGATTCTAACTCATATGATTACTTGTCCAGGGGCATTTGTCTAAGTTTTTGTCAGAATATCACATCTTGCCCTCAAAATCAACAAATATTTTTACAAGCCAGAAAGTTGCCTTTCAATTTTCCGGAAAAATACTAGCAAACAAAGGCGGTATAGTAGCCTTGTTCTTGCGGGAATTGCTCCCCAATTCCCTGCAATATAAGTTAAAACAAAGGCAAGGCGGCAAAGCTGCCTTGTTCATAAAGTCTTAAAGGGGCTGTTACAGTGGAGAAAAACAGGGTGCGCGCAACCCAAGGTCCGGGGCCAACCAGGGTCACTTATTCACGCATTGCAGAGGTTTTAGAAATCCCCAACCTTATCGAAGTCCAGAAGGAAAGTTACGATTGGTTTGTGGCGGAAGGTTTAAAGGAAGTTTTCTGCGACATCTCCCCAATTACCGACTACAGCGGTAACCTGGTACTAGATTTGGTTGACCTTAAATTAGACGATAAGCCAAAATACACCATAGAAGAATGTAAAGAGCGGGATGCAACGTATGCCGCTAGTTTGCGTGTAAAATGCCGTCTACACAACAAAGAAGTTGACGAAATCAAGGAACAAGACATCTTCATGGGCGATTTCCCGCTTATGACAGAAAACGGCACTTTTATAATCAACGGCGCAGAGCGGGTTATCGTAAGCCAGCTCATGCGTTCGCCCGGGATTTATTACGGCATAGACCACGACAAGATTGGCAAAATCTTAGTGTCTGCCAATATGATACCAAACCGCGGCGCATGGTTAGAATTTGAATCAGATTCCAACGATATTTTTTACGTACGTATAGACCGCAACCGGAAAATCCCCGTTACAGTGTTAGTACGCAGCCTTGGCGTAGGCACAGATGAAGAAATACTAGCACGCTTTGGCGAGGACCCAAAAATACTAGCCACCATAGAAAAAGACATTGCCAAAACCCACGAAGAAGGCCTAATTGAAGCCTACAAACGTGTGCGCCCAGGTGAACCCCCAACAGTTGAAGGGGCAGAATCTCTGCTACGCAACATGTTCTTCGACCCCAAGCGTTACGACCTAGCCAAGGTTGGCCGCTATAAATTTAACAAGAAACTGGCATTTAAATCACGCATTGTGGGCTTCACCCTGGCAGAAAACGCCATAGACCCACACACAGGCGAGGTTCTATACGAAGCCGGAGACGAAATCACCGCCGCCATGGCAGACGAGCTGCAAGATGCCGGCCTCCCCCATGTGGATATCCACATAGAGGACCGCAGCCTGCGGGTGTTAAGCAACATGGCAGTTGATATAAACCCCTATCTAGCGCCACATGGCCTATCCGCCAAAGATTTTGGCATAGAAGAGAGGGTCTACTACCCTGTGCTTCAAGCCCTACTAGAAGCCACAGAAAAAGACGAATTAACCCGTGTAATCAACCAGAATATCAGCCGTCTCATCCCCAAAACCGTTACGTTTGAAGATATCATGGCCACCATCAGCTACGGCCTAGGTGTGGAATACGGCGTTGGCACAAAGGACGATATAGACCATTTGGGCAACCGCCGCATCCGTGCAGTGGGCGAGCTGCTGCAAAACCAGTTCCGCATAGGCCTCACCCGTATGGAGCGCGTGGTAAAAGAGCGCATGACCATACAGGATATGGATATAGTAACCCCACAAGCCCTAATAAATATTCGTCCAGTTACCGCAGCGATAAAGGAATTTTTTGGTTCTTCCCAATTATCACAGTTCATGGGCCAAACAAACCCACTAGACGAATTGTCTCATAAACGTCGCCTATCAGCCTTAGGCCCCGGCGGCCTTAGCCGCGACCGTGCCGGCTTCGAAGTACGCGACGTTCACTCTAGCCACTACGGCCGCATGTGCCCTATCGAAACACCAGAAGGCCCAAATATCGGCCTAATCAACTCCCTGGCCACCTACGCCAGAATCAATGAATATGGCTTTGTAGAAGCCCCTTACCGCCTGGTTAACCGCAACGAAGAAGGTAAACCATATGTATCCAACCAATTTATATACGTAACCGCAGATGAAGAAGAAAACTACATCATAGCCCAGGCCAACGAGGCCCTATCCGACGAAGGTTTCTTCATAAACCGCAGGGTACAAGGCCGCCACCTGGACGAAATCCAGGAATTTGCCCCCACGGAAATCCACTTGATGGACGTTTCCCCAAAGCAAATCGTATCCGTAGCCACAGCCCTAATCCCCTTCCTAGAAAACGACGACGTATCCCGGGCGCTAATGGGCTCTAACATGCAACGCCAAGCCGTGCCGCTAATGACCACAGAATCACCAGTGGTAGGTACAGGTATGGAATATAAAGCCGCCCTAGACTCCGGCGTAGTTGTGCTAGCCACAGACGACGGCGTGGTAGAAGAAGTAACCGCAGGCCATGTGGCCATGCGCTACAGCGACGGCAAAAAGGAAATCCACCGCCTTACAAAATTCACAAGAAGCAACCAAGGCACATGTATAAACCAGCGCCCAATAGTAACCAAGGGCCAAAAAATAGTAAAAGGCCAAGTAATAGCAGACGGCCCATCCACAGACAACGGCGAGCTTGCCCTAGGCAAAAACCCGCTAATTGGCTTTATGGCATGGGAAGGCTACAACTACGAAGACGCAATCCTGCTAAGCGAAAACCTAGTGCGTGACGATGTTTACACATCCATCCATATAGAAGAATACGAGGCAGAATCTCGCGACACCAAGCTAGGCCCAGAAGAAATCACCCGTGACATCCCCAACGTGGGCGAAGACGCCATGCGCGACCTAGACGAAGATGGCATCATAAGAATAGGAGCAGAGGTTGGGCCAAACGATATCCTAGTGGGCAAAGTAACGCCAAAGGGCGAAACCGAGCTAACCGCAGAAGAAAGACTACTGCGTGCCATCTTTGGTGAAAAAGCCCGAGAAGTGCGCGACACAAGCCTACGCGTACCCCATGGCGAAAGCGGCATAGTAGTGGATGTAAAAGTTTTCACAAGAGACAACCGGGCAGACCTTGCTCCAGGCATGAAAAAAGACGAACTCTCCCCCGGCGTAAACCAGCTTGTGCGCGTATACATTGCACAAAAGCGTAAAATCTCCGTGGGTGATAAAATGGCCGGCCGCCACGGCAACAAAGGCGTTATAGCCAAGGTGCTGCCAGTGGAGGATATGCCATTCCTACCAAATGGTAGGCCGCTAGATATCGTACTGAACCCACTAGGCGTACCATCCCGCATGAACATCGGCCAAGTGCTAGAAGTTCACTTAGGCCTAGCTGCAAAATGCCTAGGCTGGAAAGCAGCTACCCCCGTATTCGACGGCGCAAACGAAATAGATATCATGGACACCCTAGACCTAGCCAACGACTACGTAAACACAGAATGGAACAGCTTCCAAGCAAAATGGCGCCCAGTGATAGACGAGGATATCTTCGCCCAGCTAGAAGCCAACAAAGACAGCCGGGAAGATTGGAAAAACGTACCCATAAACCGTAGCGGCAAAATAAAAGTTCGCGACGGGCGTACAGGTGAAGAATTCGACAACCCAATAACCGTAGGTTTCATGCATTACCTGAAACTTCACCATTTGGTAGACGATAAAATCCACGCACGCTCTACAGGCCCCTACTCCCTAGTAACCCAGCAGCCACTAGGCGGAAAAGCCCAGTTCGGCGGCCAGCGCTTCGGCGAGATGGAAGTTTGGGCGCTAGAGGCATACGGCGCAAGCTACACCCTGCAAGAAATCCTAACAGTAAAATCTGACGATATCGTAGGCCGCGTAAAAACCTACGAAGCCATAGTTAAAGGCGAAAACATCCCCGAACCAGGGGTGCCAGAATCCTTCAAAGTTCTGCTGAAGGAGCTGCAGGCCCTAAGCCTAGACGTTAAAGTTCTAACCGCCAACGACGAAGAAGTAGAAATCAAGGAATCCGTGGAAGAAGGCGAAGCAGTAAAAGTTGACGTAAACCTAGAAGGCCTAGAATCCGACAACGACCATGGCTACATCCGCCGCTCTGAAGGCCGCGACGCATCCATGGAAGCCTCCGATGCAGTAGAAGCAGCCGATATCAATGACGAGCCGGAAGCCGAAGCCATGCTGGAGGTAGACCTAGAAGCCGAAGCAATAGACGAAATGCCCCCAGCAGACCTAGAACTATCCGGCGATGACCTTCTACTAGATGAAGATTTCGACCTGTCCGACGAAGACCTCGCCAAAGAGCTAGAAGCAGACCTACCCGACGACGACCTACTAAACCTATAATTCAATAGACTTATTTCGAAATCACGCTTTTGATTTCGAAAAAGTTGCTTTTTCAATCTTTTGCTTCTTCTGAGGTAACCCGGAAGAAACCGGTCGGCACGAAGTGCCGGGTTCGCCAATCGAACCTTATGAAATCATGTTTTTTGTGATTTCACAAGAACTCTAATAATTAAAGTTTTGCCCCGTTTCTTTCCAAAAAAGCGGGTGGGTGTGGGCGAGGCCCACGGTTTAAACCCTGTTTTAATCCTAACAAGGAGTGAGCTGCGTGTCAGAATTTATGAAAGAAACTTTTGATGATGTAGAATTGCCTAATATGCCTGATAACAACCGGCAAGAGAAACAAGAGCCAGAGCAAATGGCCTTTTCCTCTATTAAAATAGGGCTGGCCTCCCCAGAGAAAATAAGGGAATGGTCACGGGGCGAGGTTAAAAAACCCGAAACTATCAACTACCGTACACTGAAGCCAGAGAAGGATGGCCTTTTCTGCGAACGCATTTTTGGGCCCAATAAGGACTGGGAATGTAACTGCGGCAAGTACAAGAGAATCCGCTACAAAGGGGTAGTATGTGACCGCTGCGGCGTTGAAGTTACAAAAAGCAAGGTTCGCCGCGAGCGCATGGGGCATATCGAGCTTGCAGCCCCTGTGTCGCATATATGGTATTTTAGGGGTATCCCGTCTAGGATGGGGCTTATCCTTGGAATGTCGCCTAGAGCGCTGGAGAAGATTTTGTATTTTGCATCCTTTGTGGTGCTAGATGGCACAGACACCGGCATTCAGCCCAAGACTGTGCTTACAGATAAGGAATACCAAGACGCCCTGGAAGAACATGGCGCATGGCGCACCGTAGACGGCCAACGTGTGCCTTCTTTGCGTGTTGGCATGGGTGCAGAAGCCATAAAAGAGCTGCTGCTAGCCATAGACCTAGAGGGCGAAAGCGAAGAGCTTAAAAACCTGCTAAAAGACGCAACAGGCCAAAAGCGCCTGCGTTATATTAAAAAGCTGGAAGTTATCGAATCTTTCCGCCTGTCTGGCAACCGCCCAGAATGGATGATTCTTGACACTATACCAGTAATCCCGCCAGATTTGCGCCCCATGGTGCAGTTAGACGGCGGCCGCTTTGCTACAAGTGACCTAAATGATCTTTACCGCCGGGTTATCAACCGCAACAACCGCCTAAAGCGCTTGTTGGACCTTGGCGCGCCAAATATTATCGTGCGTAACGAAAAGCGTATGCTACAAGAAGCAGTAGATGCGCTAATAAACAACGGCCGCCGTGGCCGCCCTGTAACAGGCCCAGGCAACCGTGCGTTAAAATCCCTATCAGATTTGCTAACAGGCAAGCAGGGCCGCTTCCGCCAGAACCTTCTTGGCAAACGGGTAGACTATTCTGGCCGTAGTGTAATTGTGGTAGGCCCAAAGCTGAAAATTTACCAATGCGGGCTGCCCCGCGAAATGGCAATCGAGCTGTTTAAACCCTTCGTAATGAAGAAGCTAGTCGGTAGCGGCGATGCCCATAATATAAAATCTGCCAAGCGTATGGTGGAAAAACTAGAGCCAGCCGTATGGGATGCCCTAGAAGATGTAATTAAAGAGCATCCAATCATGCTTAACCGCGCCCCTACCCTCCACCGCCTGGGCATACAGGCCTTCGAGCCGGTGCTAGTGGAAGGCCGCGCTTTGATGTTGCATCCACTGGTTTGTGCCGCCTACAACGCAGACTTCGACGGCGACCAAATGGCCGTTCACGTTCCGCTATCTGTGGAAGCACAGGCAGAATGCCGTTTTCTTCTGCTTGCGCCAAACAACCTGCTTAAACCATCCGATGGCATGCCAATAACCGTACCCACCAAGGACATGGTTCTGGGGATTTATTACCTCACCTTAGAGCGTGATGGCCAACTTGGCGAAGGCAAAATCTTTATGGATGACGACGAAGCTGTACTTGCCTACGATAACCATGAGGTTCATCTCCATGCCAAGGTTAAAGTGCGCCGCACAGACCATATCACCGGTGCTACAAAAATTGTGGACACCACTGTTGGCCGGGTTATTTTCAACCAAGCTCTGCCAGAGGATTTAGGTATTATCAACCGGGAGGAAGACCGATTCTCCTACCAAGTAAACGAACTTGTTAACAACAAAATGCTAAGTAAAATAGTTAACCGCTGCATCAACAGATACGGCAGCGTTGCCACTTCCACCACCCTTGACAATATAAAAGACCTAGGCTTCCGCTTTGCCACGCAAAGCGCGCTTAGTGTATCTGTATCAGACATGGAAGTGCCAGGTACTAAGGCACAAATTTTGAGAGATGCAGAGGATTCTGTTGAGGGCGTGTACAGGCAGTTCCGCCGCGGGCTCATGACCGACGACGAACGCCGCGACCGGGTTCTGCAAATCTGGTCAGACACTGCAGACCGGGTTACAGAGGATCTGATGGCTAACCTTAGCCCAGACAACAGCGTACTTTACATGCTAGACTCTGGTGCCAGGGGTAGCCGCATTCAAATGAAACAAATGGCTGGGATGCGCGGCCTGCTGGCCAGTCCAACCGGTAAAACCCTGGAAATCCCCATCCGTTCTAACTATCGCGAAGGATTAACTGTTCTGGAATATTTCATATCCGGGCACTCTGCGCGTAAAGGGCTTTCAGACACGGCCCTGCGTACAGCAGACTCTGGCTACCTCACACGCCGCATGGTGGATGTTAGCCAAGATATTATCATCCGCGAAGAAGATTGTATTAAAGATGATTCCGAAAAACCGGGCATGTGGGTAAAGGCCTTCGTAGACGGTGAAGAAATTATCGAGCCGTTGGTAGACCGCATCCGCGGCCGCTGGAGCATAAACGATATCACCCACCCAGAAACCGGCGTGCTTATAGTAAAAGGCGACACCCTAATCACCCCAGACCAAGCAGATGCCGTGGAAGCAGCCGGTATAGACGAAGTGCTGGTGCGTACGGTTCTCACATGCCGCAGCCGCATTGGGCTTTGTAGTAAATGCTATGGCGCAAACATGGCCAGCGGCCGCGAGGTTCGCATTGGAGAATCTGTTGGTATTATCGCGGCACAATCCATTGGCGAGCCTGGCACACAGCTTACCATGCGTACTTTCCAAGTGGGCGGCGTAGCCACCAACGACGATATCACCAAGGGCCTACCCCGTGTAGAGGAACTTTTCGAGGCTAGAAAGCCAAAAGGCCTTGCTATTATCGCAGAATTCGCCGGCCGCGTTACAGTTAGCGATAACAAAAAGCGCCGCGAAGTTATAATAACCAACGAAGAAACCCTGGACGAAAAAGCATACCTGATACCATACGGCTCGCGCATTAAGGTACACAACGGCGATATAATAGAAGCCGGTAGCGAGCTTACCGAAGGTAGTGTTTACCCGCATGATATTCTAAAAATAAAAGGCCTGCGCGGCGTGCAGGACTACATGCTGCAAGAAGTTCAGCGAGTGTACGCCCTACAAGGCGTAGACATTAATGACAAACACATCGAAGTTATAGTTCGCCAAATGCTAAAACGCATTAAAGTAGAAGAAAACGGCGACACAGACCTTCTGCCGGGCTCATTGATAGACTGGCTAGAATTTGAAGAAATAAACAAAGAAGCCGAAGCCAAAGGCCTAACACCGGCCACCGGCACTCGCGTGCTGTTGGGAATAACCAAAGCATCCCTCGCCACAGATTCATTCCTATCTGCAGCCAGCTTCCAGGAAACCACTCGGGTACTAACCGAAGCATCCATCCGCGGCAAAGAAGACCGCCTAATTGGCCTAAAAGAAAACGTAATAATAGGCCAACTAATACCCGCAGGAACAGGAATGCCCGTATATCGCAGCATAGAAGTAGCCAACGCACCAGGCTTCGACGACACAGACGACGATGACCTGTTCTACCCAACGGTAGCCCGCGCGCCGGAAGAGGCTGCTTTGGTTGAGTAAAGATTAGAACCGTCAGGGGCTTCGCCTCTGGCACTTCTACCGCTTTTCAAAAGGTTCGTTTCGCGAACCCAGCATGACCTGCCGCCCGATTTCTTTTGGGTTACCTTTGAAAAAGCGTGGCAAAAACTTTAAAATTGTATTTGAGTAAAAGCCGTAAACTCTGCAGATTGACGCAAAGTTCACGGCTTTTTTATTATCTACCTAAAGGCCTCGCTAATAAAATTATATTAAGATGACTTTATAGTGAAATAAATTTATTTTGTCCGATAATCCAACCATACGCATGATGTCTGGCAGTTTGTGGGCATCTCCCAATATATCCACTGCTCTTACAGCACCCGTTTCGGTATGAGTAACGCCGGAATGCAAGACATGGACTCATGCGGTAAGAGTAATTAGCCGTGCTTTAGGCACTGGTTCCATGTTTGCCACGGCCTCTGCACAGTCGGCTCAGGCGTGGTTGGCCTTTGAAGAGGTCTACCACGATGTGGACTGCGCCGGTTTGGAATTGTTGGTGTTTGAACTTAAGTTTCATCGGCTTCTATAACCAGAGTAGTTGGTTTATTTTCTACTTTCGTTGAAGTTTACTGGTTTTCTGGAGCATCCGTGTTTTTCGGCTTAGGCCCAATCTTTTCTAGTGTTGCCATTATCGTATCTATCGCTATTGTAGCGACAACACTCATTAGAATTGAGGGGGATAACCAGCTTATTGTTAAAGTGCCGTCCTCACCTATGACAGCCATAATTATTAATACGATCCGTGCCGCTTCCAAAAGTATTTTTAGAAAATGGGGGAATTTATTGAGTGCGGCATTTTCACCAAATGGATTTAAGGTGAAATGTACCAATAGTCGCATAAACGTGTAAATCATTACGATATATAAAAATGTTGTTAGGTGTTGCCCTATTTCACAAAGATCAGAATATACAATGACCATTATTGCTATCAGGGATGATAATACCAATCCAAGCAGCCAGCGGCGCCATGTCTTATAAAACTCCATAAAATAAACAAGCCACATAAACACCATAACTATGACGGTTACAGCATTTTTCATGTGTTGTTTTTCTCTTTCTGCATCATCTTCTATCTTGTTTGTAGTTTCTTGCAGATTTTTAAGGAACATACATGATGTTACCCTGAGTATTTTTCCTAAGCACACTAAAATCACAAGAATGGCAAATACAGCGATTGCAAACGTAAGGGCTATAATGGGCACTATAAAAGCCATGGCAAAAATAACAATGTTTATAACTGCAATAGCAAGGGTTGTCGTTGACAATTTTACCGTTTTATCCATGTAATCCTATTCACCACCCTTCGTTTCGTCATCTTCTAACTTTTGTATTCTATCAAATTCAGCGCCCAAACCGTAGTCGGAAATGCCTCTCTCATCATGGAAACCCAGTAATTTCATGATGTCGTATTTTGTGTATGTTTTCCCGGCTCGCTCACCAGCGGCTATAATCGAATCAACCGTATTTTCCAGTTCTCTACGGTATTCGGCCCTCCCCTTGGCTTCACGCTCCATTTTTGTCAGACTTGGCATATTTACCTTCTGCAGTACTTTCATTGCTATACCCTTATCCTCCAAGGTCAGCTTGACATTAGTTTTTTCCTCAGAATTACCAAAACACGCATTGACAAAAATTACCCTGCCTGGCGCATATTCTGCCATAGCATCAGACATTGATTCTGTAGCATTCTGTCTCGCTTACGAACCCATCCGGCCATTTTTTGTACCATTCTTTCATGTTTAACTTAAACTCTGCGAAAGCGGCAGCAAGCCTGGGGTTGGCGGCTATATGCTGTTTAAATTTTTCTGTTATCATTTTTTGCCATCCTTATTTAATATATGCTAAAGCCCGTGTGTTTCCTGCTGTGCGGTGCAGCTCTTAGTGGTTACTCGACGTTTCCATTTCAGTTGGTCGGATTTTCCGACCAACTGAATTTTTTTCGCAACTTAGCTTATGCGAAAATCGTACCAGCTTAAACTACTCTCGTCATACCATTTCCGCTTCAATAGCGGCTTTTAGCCGCTGGCGCATCACATCAAAGGATGTAATCTCGCCGGGGTTTTGTAAATGCTCTGCGGCGGGGTTATGCCCCCAGGCATGTATTGGCAGCCATTTTACGCATAACTCGGCAATATCATCTGCCGCATAATCCCCAAAAAAGCCCAGCATATATGGCCGCTGGAAGCAAAACAGGCTGCTAACTATATACAACAGCTCGTATTCCCTGGGGGCAAACATAGCATCTGCGAAATCCACAATGTATACATTCATCTCGCCATCCACAAGTATGTTTCCGCCATGCAAATCCCCATGGCAGTAAACTTTCTTGCTGCTTGGGATACGCAGGCCACGCAGGTATGCCAGGCGCTCTGCCAGTAGCGATTCTGGGAAGCCTTCCTCGCGCCAGTCTTCGTTGTTTATGGCATGTTCCAGCACATCTAGTGATGTAAATTCCTCGCATTTTACATTCAGCTTATCCGTTATGGCGCGCATCTTCTGGCCTATTGTAAATTTTTGTTCATATGTCAGCTCGCCCTCGATATCGTCAAACAGCCGCCCCGGCATATAATCCATCACCATATACCGGAAAGGATATTTATCCTGCACCAGGCCATCTGACAGCAGCCGCGGGGCGGGCACGCCCTGGGCCTCTGCCAGCTTCATGCCGAATATCTCCACATTAACATCCACCCCAAAATCCTGCCCAAGGCCAGGTGGGGCAAAAATTTTCACTACATAGGCCCCCACTTTAAACACGGCATTTGTGCCAGGGGTCATATTCTCTATCTGGCAAAATGGTAGGCCCTCCGCCCGGAAAATATGCTCTACCAGCGGCGCAAACGCCGGGATAGATTGGAAGGTTCGCCCCCAGTCATCCCAATTTGTGATTGTTTCATTGAAAAGCTGCATTAGTAGCCTCCTTTCATAATTCATAAATCGCATCAAAATCATCCGGCCTTTAGAAACCGAATACTTCTGCCTCCTGCTTCAAAATGGCGTGTTTCATCCCACGTTAGAGCGTGGCATTGCGTTAAAAATTAACATTTTACAACCTCGTTTCTAATATAATTTACAATCCTATATTTTCCTTAACCAATCATACTTTTGCAGTAGACTTCTTCCGAAATTACGTTTTTTAATTTCGGAAAAGTTACATTTTCAATTTTTTGCTTCTTTTGAAATTGCGTTTTTTGCAATTTCAAAAGAACTCTAGCGAACTAATTCGAAATCAGTCTCGCCTGCCGCGGCAAAAACGCCTGAAACGCCTTATTTCGGCGTTTTAGGTGCCGCTCGGGCGAAACCGTTTCTCATTTATTTCACTGTACACTCAAAACCTCACACCAAATTAACTCTACCGCAACATGCGATACCTGCAACCCAATAAATGACACCAAATTGAAACAAAAAAGCCAAAATCCTGTCATTTACTTATCGTAACTTTTATTCTATTATGGGAAGGACATTCTGTAAAGAAAAAGTCAAACGGGGGAAGCCCACACTAATTATTTGCGCGCACAGCGCGCACCCGCAGCGTAGCAAGGAAGCGAGCTGGGCTTTGCCCAGCGCAGTGGCGGGGTGTAGGGGCAGCGCCCCTACTTAAATGGGAGGATATTTATGCGAAAATTCGCTATTTCTTTGCTTGCAGCAGTTTTACTTACGTGCACATTCACCGGCGTAGCCTTTGCCCAAGAGGTACTCTTCGAGGCGCGTACCCGGGAAGAGCTTTCACGGGGGGTGGTGTACGAGCGCAACCGCATGATGACATCTGGCGGCATGTTGGATGTCCATGTGATTACCGTGGATCTAAACCAGCCACATGTGTATATCGAGCCGGTAACAACCAGCGGCAATTTTGGCCGCCGGGATTTTACCAGCAGTATCCTGGCAGATGCCGGGGCGATCGGCGGTATCAATGCGGATTTCTTTGGCATGGCCGGGGCATATTCCGTGCATTTTGGCCCAATGGTCAGGGACGGGGAAGTTGTGGCTCTTAACACTTCCACAAACTACAACCGCAACGAATTCGCCACCTTTTTCCTAGATTTGCAGAACAACGCTAACTTTGTGTACATGCAATCGGATATCCGTTTCTACAACAACGGCGTGCGCAATCTCACAGAAATAGCCGCGTTCAACAATATCGGCCATAATTTCTACTGGCCCGTAATTGTAGACAGCCAAACAATGTACGACACTTTTGCCCTAGACGCCCGCTTCCCATTCCTATCCAAAATAGTGGTGGAAAACGGCCTTATCACCTTCGTATCCATGCCCGGCGAGACTGTAGACGTGCCAGAAAATGGCTATGTGCTAATCCTGCCAGAACGCATGCATGCCAGCAGAAACATGTTCCGTGCCGGTGAAACCGCCCGCTTGGAATTCCGCAACAGCATGAATGTGGACTTTTCTCGCATACAGGCAGCAGTTGGCGGCGGCGCGATTATACTTGAAGGCGGCGAAATTGTAGCCGGTGCAGGCGTTGCGCCAAACGCCCGCCACCCACGCACAGCCGTGGGCGTTAACCATACCACCGGCCAGCTTGTGCTGATGGTAGTAGACGGCAGAAGCCATTCCATAGGCGCAACCCATGCAGATATGGCGGCCATCATGCGCCGTTACGGCGCCACCGATGCCATGCATTTCGACGGCGGCGGCAGCACAACCATGAGCCTACAACGCCCAGACGGCAGGCATAATGTAGTAAACACACCATCTGACGGCGGCCAACGCCGCGTGATTAACGCAATAGGCGTGTTCGACCGCGCCCCACATGGTGATATCCTGCGCGTCACCCTTGAAATGGAAGAAACCCGCGCAGTAGTGGGCGTGCCCCTTAACGCAGGCGTGTTTGGCAGGGATTCATTCTCCAACAGAATCCCACTAGACCCAGCTGTAGAGACGATTTTCATTGCAGAAAGCGAAGAATGCGGCTTCTGGCGCGATGGCATGTACACGCCGCTGCGCACCGGCCGGCACAACCTTGAAGTGCAGCATGGCGCATTCCGCGCCACCGCCAGCATATATGCATATTCCCTGGCACAGCTGCAAATTAACCCAGCAGAGCTAATCTTGTTGGAAGGCGATGAGATTTCTCTCAGCTTTAGCGGCGTGGCCACCTGCGGCGCGCCAGTGCCAGTACCAAATGTAATTGGCCTAAGCATAACCCCTGCCTACCTTGGCAGCTTCCAAAATGGCGAATTCACCGCGCAGCGCGCTGGGGCTGGCTTTATCGCCGCATCCGTTGGTTCTGTGCGGGCATATATACCTGTGTCTATAGGCGGCTTCCCACGGGCAGTGGATTGGAGCGGTTCGCGGCATGTTTTCTTGGGCTACCCGGCCTATGTAGTGGGCAATGTGCGCCCAGACAATATGAACAACAGACGCGTAGCCAGGCTTGAATACCTGCTGGTGCGCAGCTCTAACAACCAAGGCGCATACATGACCTTCGACCCACCAGTGGCCATCCAGGGCGAACCAATAGCCCTTACCCTAGAAGTATATGGCGACGGTAGCGGCCATTGGCTGCGCGGCCGCGTGCGCGACGCAGACGGCAGAAACCACTTGGTAGACTTCTCGCACAGCGTAGACTTTGTGGGCTGGGAAACCGTTACAGCCCGCCTGCCAAACGCCACCGCACCATTCGTGATAGACAGAATCTACATGATTTCTCAAGCATCATACGATGTTTCCCATCATATGGTGGCCTTCTACGGCCTGCAGGCCCTATATGCGCCGCCATTCGCGCCGTCCATACCAGAAGGCACAGCCTTCGAAGACAGAACCCGCGCAGCCCGCGGCTTCCCAGGGGTAACCGGCCGCACTTACCAGTTCCCAATCCCCGCAGCTAACGCCACATACAACGCTACAGGCATGTCTAACTTTGCAGCCATAACCATAACTGCCCGGGGAGGCAGCATAGCCAGCGCCAATCGCAGCCAATGGTCATACTTTATGCCAGATATCCGTCGTATAAACCCAGCCTACGTGGTAATACTACTAGACTACAACCCACTAAACTTCCGCAGCCAAATGGAACTAGAACTATTCCACCTAGGCCTGCAAGAATTACTGGCCGAAGGCCGCCAAATATTCGTAGTAAGTGCCACAGGCGACCCTGCCGAGCCCGCAACCCTAAACATGCGAGGCGGCATCCGCTACATCAACATGCCCAGCAACGCCACCGGGATAAGCTTCCTGGTGGATGGAGATAGGATTTTATGGAGCGAATAATATTTTAGAACCGTCAGAGGCTTTGCCTCCGACACCTCCACCCGCTTTTTTGAAAAAAAGCGGGGCAAAAAACTTCAAGTTTTGGATAAAATTTTAAAGTTTTTGCGTCGCTTTTTTCAAAAGCAACCCGAAAGAAATCGGGCGGCGGGTCGTGCGGGTTCGCGAAGCGAACCTTATGAAAAGCGAGTGGAGGTGTCGGAGGCGAAGCCTCTGGCGGTTTTAACAGGAGACAAACATGCAAAAAACTGTTGTACTGATGATGGCCATTATGCTTGTTGGTAAGGTTATGGGCGTTTTGCGGGATAGGATGCAGGCTACTTTTTTTGGAGCGGAAACTGCAGAGGCTATCGCATTTGCCCAGGCCAGTATGCTGCCCAGGAGCTTCTTTGAGATTGCTTTTGCGGCGGCTTTTTCGGCTAGTTTTATTCCGGTTTTTAATTCATATATGGAAACGAGGGGAAAGAGAGAGGCTTTTGAGCTTGCCTCTCTTTTTATTAGTGTTGTGATTGTGGCTACGGTGGCCGTTACTGTGGTTGCGGTGGCCTTTTCTGGGCCTATTTTGGTGGCGTCGCTAGGGGGCGGGGATTTTCCGCCTGGTACGATTGAACTTGGCACGCGGCTGCTGCGGGCTATGTTTCCGCTAATGGTGCTTAGCGGGGTGGCGTTTTCATTTACTGGAGTGGTGCAGTCGCTGGGCGAGTTTCGCGTACCGGCAGCCATGAGTATTGTTTCTAATGGGATTATTTTGGTTTATTATTTCTTTTTTATAGAGCGTTTTGGTGTGTATGGGCTGGTTGTGGCGTTTTTGCTGGGCTGGGCAGCACAGGGGCTTATTCAGGCGCCAATTTTGGTTAAGCATCAGTTTAGATTTAGGTTCAGGTTGGATTTTAAGGACCCTGGGCTGCGGCAGGTAGGGACACTTACGCTGCCTGTTTTTGCGGCGGCGGCGGTTGTACCGTTTAATTTAATGGTGAATGTACGGGCTGCGGCCGGGCTTTATGGCGGCGAGTTTGGCGTAAATGCCATGCAATTTGCCCATGGGCTGTATGCCATTGTGGGCGGGATTTTGGCCATGAGCGTGGCTAATGTGATTTTTCCAAAGCTGTCGCGGCAGGCGGCTGGCGAGGATGCCGAAGGCTTCGGCCTGGTTGCAAATGGCGCGGTGCAGGTGCTGGTTTTCTTCCTTGTGCCACTTAGCGTGGGTATGGCAATGCTGGCGCAGCCGTTAGTTGAGCTGGTTTTGGGCGGTGGGCTTTTTGGCGAACGGGCCGTGGAAATTACGGCGCTGGCCTTGCGGGGCTTTGCACCGGGGATTTTGGGATATGGGCTTATTATGATTTTAACCCGGGTTTGCTACGCCAAGATGGACGGACGCACCCCGGTTATTGCGGCGGCGGTGGCTATTTTGGCCAATTTTGGCCTTAGCTTTGCGCTGGTGGGGAATATGTACATTGCCGGGCCAGCCCTAGCTAATGCCGTGGGCAGCAGCCTTGGGGCAGCGGTTTTGCTGGTGGCGCTTACTCGCAAAGGTGTGCTGCGTTGGCGCATGGAGGCTTTGCTTAAGCTTGCTGCCGTTGTAGCCTTGGCCGCGCTGATGGCGGTGGCTGTTCGGTTTAGCGTGGGCTGGGTAGATGAGGCGCATTTGATTTTGCAGGTGGCCGTGCCTGGGGTTGTTGGGGCTGGAGTTTACCTGACGACTGGGTTTGTGCTGCTAAGGCGCGCCTGGTGGCGGGCGGTGTCGTAGGGATAGTGGAAGGATTTAAGCCACGCCTCGCGGCCAGGTCATATGAGGGATTACTATAACTACGAATACGACGCAAATGCACCGTGCATATTTTCCGAAATTGATATTTTTTCCGAAAATGGTACCGTATGGTACCACATTTTAGGTAAAACGATGCCCTTTTCAATACTTGAAAACAAAAAAACCCCGAAAATGCGGGGTTTTTGTTATATCTAAATTGAAATTTTTAACGGTTTATATGGTGAAGTATAGTGAAATAAATGAGAAACGGTCTCGCCCGAGCGGCACCTGAAACGCCAAGACAAGGCGTTTTTGGCATTTTTGCCGCGGCAGGCGAGACCAATTTCGTATTATTTCATTATATAGCAATTTTACCATGCCTTTGCGGTAGCCTAATATAACCAGGCTCGCGTAGCAGTTTTTATCTGCCAAGCCCTAGACGAAACGTGCGCAAGCGTATTCTAAGGTAACCCCTACAAATTCTCCACAAACTCATCTTGCCGAATCCAAACCGTCTCCACATCATGCACAAAGTAGGTATTCCAGCTAAACTCCCGCCCAGCAGCCCAATCTCTATGGCCTTTCACCATATCGTACAGCCTCGTTACATTCTCCATAGATTTTTCCGCCAGCAGCGCGTCAATAGCCGCCATAATCCCCACAGGTTTACTTTTGCAACCTTCAAGCGCCTTCATAAACCATTTATGGTACGGAAAAAACACCAAGTTGTCCAGCAAAATAAGCCGCCCCGCAAAAAGTACCAGCCGCGACACCGCCACCTCTAGCAGATAGAGGTTACTCTTTGCCACAGCCTCTTTGCAATACCATCGCCAACCCTCTAACTGGGATAGGAAGCGGATGGCGTTCTCCTGCGCCAGGGTAGCATCATATTCGCCAATTTTCTTTAGCAGGCCGGCTACCTGGCCGGTATTATCAAAGGCCACAAGGGCGTTATGCAGGGCAAAGCGGGTGGGTTCGTTGCCGCGCTGTGCCACGGCGGCCAGGTACTCTAGGCTAACGTACTTTCCATCAAAATATCCGCCATCGTAAAACTGCCCAGCTTCTTCGTAGAATGTCAGCGCCCCGGCCTCGCGCTTTTGCTGGTAAATAGCCTCTGACACTACCGCGCAAACATCCACATCGGAGGCTTCGTCGTTAAACCCATGCATGATAGAACCGTAAACCAGCAGAGCCTGCACATGGCTTTGCTGTTGCATTTTTGCTGTGATATAATCAATCGCAAGCTGCTGATGAGGGTAAATCATTTTTATCACTCCTGTCTGTGGTATTTTAACATAATGAGGTAGACCATGAAACTGCTTGTAATCTGCGGCAATGCCGCCGTGGGCAAAATGACCGTGGGCCAAGAACTGATGAAAATCACGGAAATGCGGCTATTCCACAACCATATGACAATCGAGCCAGTAATCGAAATCTTTGGCAAATACGATATGGCCATCACCACCAAGCTGCGCCGCCTTATTTTTGAGGAATTCGCAAGCTCCGGTTGTTATGGCATGATTTTCACTTATATGTGGGATTTTGGCCATCAACCTGACCATGATTATATCGAAGCATTATGTGATATTTTCCGGCAGCATGGGGCAGAAATCTACTTTGCAGAGCTAGTTGCATCCCAGGCCGCAAGGTTAGCAAGAAACACCACAGAAAACCGCCTGCGGCATAAAGCCACCAAAAGGGATGTGGCAGCATCTGAAGCCAGGCTGCTGCATGCAGACCAAAACTTCCGCTGCGAAAGCCGCGACGGCGAATTTCCATATGATAACTATGTAAAAATCGACAACACAAACCTGCCGCCAGATGCGGTGGCAAGGATGATAAAAGATAAATTTATGCTATAAAAACCGCCGGGCTGATGTATTGCCAATTATAGTGAAATAAACGAGAAACGGTCTCGCCCAAGCGGCACCTGAAACGCCGAGATAAGGCGTTTCAGGTGTTTTTGCCGCGACAGGCGAGACCGATTTCGAATTATTTCACTATACAATACATTAGCCCGGCGGTTTTTATATGCCAGGAAAGCAAAGGCAGCAAAGCTTCATCTAATCATCCACGCGCATAAATGTTAGGGAAGTTGTGGCTGTCCAGTTGTAAAAATGCAAACTCCCGCCGTCAGATGAAAACGAATAGGCAGATGCCTCTTCATATTCAAACGGTGTATCTGAATTATAAACTCTCACCAAAAAATCATCATTTTCCGTGTGCCAATTAAATTCCACAACGCTTTCGAAGCTCTCCCTTGCGGGGAAATCATCCGTGGCGGCCCTTGCTTGAAACTGCCAGGTTTGAGCCCCGGTGCCATCTCTATTGAATTCAAGCGTGATGATAGTGCCACCCTCAGAAGGCTGATTCTGCCAAGCCCCAACCAAGGCAGAGTCCCTGCCACCCCCGCATCCCGCAAAAGCAAAAACCATAATAAAAATCAGCAACGCCGTAAAAATCTTCATAAGACTAACCCCTACTTCTCTTTTTTGAACCAATTTTACCACATATCGCTGCCCATAATCAATCAACATGGATTATTCGGCAGGCATTAGATGCTTCGCAAAACTGTCTTTTAGGTTCGGTTAAAAAACAAATTTTTCGCATTTTGGAAAAACGGCGTAATTGCGGGCTTTTTTTTGCATTTGAGCCCTTGAAAAAGAAGAAAAACAGGCTTTTTAGCAAAAAAATGGTACCATACGGTACCATTTTCACTGAATTATGGTACCGTATGGTACCACGAAAACAAAATCTAACCATCTACCCGGGAAAATGATTGCATTTTCCCGCCGTATAAGCTGTAAAATACCAGCCTCTGGCCATCTTCCGAAAGCGAATAGTATACATACCGCTCTCCGTTATCCTCGTAGAACAATCCATCTACATAAATGCCAGAGAAAACCATGGCCAGAAAGTTTTCGCCCTGCACGCTCCATGTAAATGCCCTAACAAATGCCGTGCTAGCAAGCTCATGGCCGTAACCATCGGCCTCGTGGCCATGTGTATACCAAGTTTCAGTGCCCCGGCCGCCGCTGGCAAATTCGAATACTGTAACTGTCCCCCAAGCTGTCTCATGCCGCCAGACGCCTTCCAAGGCATGCCCGCCGCCGCAACCAGAAAACCCTAATACAGCAGCTACTAATGCAATAATCATTATATTCCGCAAGCCATCCAGTCTCCTTTCCGCAATAACTTTGACATTACCCTAAATATACCACAATCTAAGCATAAAAAATCACAGCTTTGCCCCACTCTTTTTAAAAAAGCGGCGGGCATAAAAAACAACTATAGGAAATTAAATTTAGGCCTAAACGAATTTGCAATTGGATTTAATTATCGTTATACTTGAATCACGGTTGCTCGACAAGTTTAGCCAAATTTCGATTAAGGAGATGAAACCTAATGGAAAAAGAATCCAAAACAAAACAAATTGCAATAAGGTTTGATATTGGTTCCTACGAAAAAATCAACAAATTCGCAACAAAAGAACACAGAGGCCTAGGCGATTTCGTAAGGCATGCTACCCTGTCTTATATCGAAAAACTAATGCAAAGCGAAAATGCGGCCGATAAGGAGTAAAACCTTAAATGCTATAGTAAAATAATTTAAAATCGGTCTCGCCTGTTGCGGCAAAAACGCCTCAATCGCCTTATCTTAGCGCTTCAGGTGTTGCTTGGGCGAGACCGTTTTTTATTTGCTTCATTAGAGGAAGCGGGTATGCTAATGCAACATTAACATATCCGCTTGTTTGATTCTTATATAGCAATTACACTAAATTTCTTCCGAAATTATGCTTTTTAATTTCGGAAAAGTTACATTTTAAATCTTTGGCTTCTTCTGAAATTGTGTTTTTTGCAATTTCAGAAGAACTCTACTTAAAAAACACTCACATATAACTTGTAAATTTCCCGCAAGCCCGCGTCGCTAAAAGCCCTGCCTTGCGAAAAATTTCCTGCGTTATATGTGAATGTTTTTTGTGGAATTGCTATGATATAAAAAGGCTGACAAGAAGTCGGCTACGCAAACCAGATAACTGTCGTGTACCAAACTGTACACACAGTGGTGTGTGAGACCGGCCTCTCAACTAATGGGTAGCCTCCTACCCGATTAGTCCGGCTTCTTTTTTAATCACATCTATCATGTCAAGTTTTTCCCAGGGTAGGTCTAGGTCTTCCCGGCCAAAGTGGCCGTAAGCCGCGGTTTGTTTGTATATGGGGCGGCGCAGGTTAAAATGTTTTATTATTGCGGCGGGGCGTAGGTCGAAGATATTGTTTATTATTGCAGAGATTTTTTCGTCGGAGATTTTGCCTGTGCCGTGGCTGTCTACATGCACGCTTACGGGGCGGGCTACGCCTATTGCATAGGCCAGTTCTATTTCGCAGTGGCGGGCTACCCCTGCGGCCACAATGTTTTTGGCAATGTAGCGTGCCATATATGCCGCAGAACGGTCTACTTTTGTGGGGTCTTTTCCGCTAAAGCAGCCGCCACCGTGGGCTGCGTAGCCGCCGTAGGTGTCTACAATTATTTTGCGGCCTGTAAGGCCAGCGTCGCCCACTGGGCCGCCTATCACAAAACGGCCGGTAGGGTTTATGAAGTATTTTGTTTCATCCGTTAGTAGGCTTGCGGGGATTACGGCCTTGATTACATGCTCCATGATATCTTTGTGGATTTGGTCGTTGGTGGCGTCGGGGTTATGCTGGGTGGATACTACCACAGCAGTTACGGCCACTGGGTTGTTGCTGTCGTCGTATTTTACGGTAACTTGCGCCTTGCCGTCTGGGCGAAGGTATGGTACTTTGCCGCTTTTGCGTATTTCTGTCAGTTTTTTACATAACTTATGGCTTAGGGAAATTGGCATAGGCATTAGCTCTGGGGTTTCATCACAGGCATAGCCAAACATCATGCCTTGGTCGCCTGCGCCGGTGTCTGCCTCGCTGCCGCCGCGGGATTCTAAGGAATTATCTACGCCCATAGCAATATCTGGGGATTGCCCGCTTAAAGTAACCAGCACGGCGCAGGCATCTGCGTCGAAACCTAGGCTGCCATCTGTGTAGCCAATTTCGCGGACGGTGTTTCGTGCTATTTTTTCGATATCTGCGTAGCAGGTTGTGGTAATTTCGCCCGCCACTAGCACCATACCCGTGGTGGTTACTGTTTCACAAGCCACACGGGCGGCTGGGTCTTGCGCTAGTATCGCATCTAAAACCGCGTCTGAAATCTGGTCGCACATTTTGTCTGGGTGTCCCTCTGTTACTGATTCTGATGTAAATAGATGCATATTGCACTCTCCTTTTTGTGTTTTTTATTTGCGTCGCAAAAAAATAAGCCCCGCAGGGCTTTAAAGTAAAACATCACATCTTCCGGCGAGGAATAACCGCCGGGGGAATTAGCACCATGCGCATAACGCTGGTTGCCGGGTTTCGCAGGGCCCTGTTCCCTCCACCTCTCTGGATGCATATTCAATTGTCTTGTGGATAATATCATGGTTTGGGGAAAATTGCAAGGCCATGGACGTTGCCACACCTTCTTTTTTCAAAAAAGAGGGTGAGTTTGGGCAAAGCCCACGGTCCTACAATTTTTCAATCAATTCGAAATCCGCCTCCATTAGGTCTTGGAATGTTTTTGTGAAGCTGGTTAGTTCTTTGGTGCAGTATTCGAGGGTTTGCGGGGAGGGGTCTTGGGCGTATTTAGAGCGCAGGCGGGTTACTAGCAGGGCGAAGCCTAGTTGGGGGAAGGCTTGGCTGCTTTTTAGGATTTTTTCTGCTTGGGTGGTTGTTAGGGTCATTTTTGGCCTCCGGGGCTTGTTTGTTGGCTGTATTATGTCGCATTTTGTGTGGGACTGTCAATTGCTATAGTGAAATAATTCGAAACCGGTCTCGCCTGCCACGACAGGCGAGACCGGTTCTCATTTATTCCACTACAAAATACCCCCAGCTTAGTAGTAGTTGCATGGTGTTTTCCATGGGGTAGAAGAGATGCACCCCATGGGAATGTCTGTCGTCATGTATTTCTGCGCTTATGCTTAGGCCGTCGCGTTGCCAAAAGTCGCTTGGCCAGCCCCAGCGGTGGCCGTAGGTTTCTACGCGAATCTGTAGGTCTTGCCATATGGCTTGGGATAGCTGGGTGATTTGCTCTTGGTTGGTTATGGTGATATGGCTGTGGTTTTCTAAGGTGGAGTGGGTTAGCCACATGGTAAGGATTTGTTCTGGGTATTGCAGGAAGATGTAGTTGCCTAAGGCAATGGCCTCGTGGCGGGTTAAGCTTCGTATGGGCTCTGTATGAAGGTATTTTTGTGGGATGATGTAGTTACGCCGCAGGAAGCTGCCATCTGTAAGCCAGTAGGTGATGGGAATCAGATGCATTGCTTCGTCGCTTAGCATACGGTCTAACGCGCGCCGGTTTATGCCGCTGTCTAGGATATGCTGGTGGACAGCTATGGTTAGGGCGATTACTTCAGGGTCTGTGGGTGTTGCTTGGAAGTGGCCTACTAGTGGCATATGATGATCTATGCTAACCCCGGCAACATCGGCCGCATTTGGCACGCGGTTAACATAAAAGCCCATGCCAAAGGTGGTGATTAGCCATATGGCCAGCAGCAGCCCAACTGCCGTGCCGCCGAAGGTTAACATATATTTTAGCTTGTGGAAGATATGGAGGGATTTTTCTGCCAGCATTTGTGCCAGGATATAACTTATGGCAAAACCTACCGCCAGGAATACCACTAGCATAACCTTGCTAACTGGCTCTGCAAGCCGCAAGATTCCGAGGCCGATTACGGCAAGCAATAACATGCCCATGAATGACACTAGGAAAATAAGCAGGTTTTTAACCGGGACGAATACGATGGAATTACCAGTAAGCTCTGGCTTGCGCAGGCGGCTTACAAAGAAAGCTGCTGCCAGGCAAATGGCTGCCAGGCAAAAATACCAGATGATAATAGGTGTTGCGGATGATATTAAATGACTTAAACCCCAGGGAGACAGCCATGTATCCCACACAACCGGGTTAACTATAGCAACGGCTGTGGAAAAGTTGGTGTTAAAGCCTGCCGGGTTAAAGCCAACCACCAATAGCTCGCCAAATATGTGGGTAAGGGTGAACAGCCCTACTGGCACAACGGGCAGTACCCCTGCCACCAGTATTGCAATAAGCCAATGGCCGGAAATAGAATGTGCAAGCCAAATCACACCAAAATACACAAGCTTTGCACCGGCAAACATGGCAAAGAACCTAAGCACCACAGCAAAAGTGTTAATGGTATTGCCGGGAGACATCACGTACGGGAAAAGCAGATTGCCAAGAAATGTGCTGTCTGCGCCGCCAACAGACATCATTGTGGTGGAGGCGAATCCACGCTGCCATATGTTTTCTGTAACTGGCACATTTATACTTACAAAAAACAGCGGGATAAACGCAAGCAGCGGCAGCAAAATAAGGATGGTGCCCGCCAGCATACTGCTGCCCAGAAGCTGGTTGCGGTTAAGCGGCATGGAATAAAAAGCCGTGGCCGCCTTGCTGCTAAAATAGAACCTAAAAATACATGTGACCACAACAAGTGGCACAACTACCATACCCAAAATCAGCACAACATTGCCGAAAGTTAAAATATTGGACAGATGCCTTACAGGCTCGAAAAATCTATCTTCATCGCCCATGACGGAAAACAGCGGCAACATAACCCCTAAGAAATACGCGGCCGCAGCTATCAGCGAAACAGGCCAAAATCGTTTTAGCTGCTCTTTTAACAATGCGGAATTAACCATTTTTTGTTCCGTCCTTTCCTTGGGGGGCAGCACTGGGTAGGCCGCCATGTTCATATATGCTTACAAAAATTTCGTCTAAAGTTGGTGGGGTATGTTCCCCGGCTATTTCTGTGGCCATTTGGGCCTTTAGTTGGTCTAGGTCTTTTTCCATTAGCATACGGCCTTGTTTGATTATGCCCACGGTATCGCAGATGCCATCCATTTCTTTTAGGTTGTGGCTGGAGATTAGCACCGTGGTTTGACGGTCTGCCACATCTTCTATTATCCATTGGAAAATCCGCTTGCGCACTATGGGGTCTAGCCCGTCTATTGGCTCGTCCAGTAACAGTAGCTGGGGCATTATGGATAATGCCAGGGCCAAGGCGGCTTGCTTTTGCATCCCCTTAGAAAAACGGCCAACATTACGCTTTGGGTCAAGCTCTAGCAGGCTTATTAGCTGGGTAAAACGCTGGGTATTCCAGCTTTTGTACATATTTGAATAAAACTGCCCCAATTTTTTAAGGTTATATTGGGGGAAGAAATATAAATCATCTGCCACATAGCCTATTTGCGCCTTTACGCTAGGGTTGTCGTAGGTATTGCTGCCATCTAGGGTAACATGCCCTGCGTCGGCCTTTAGCACCCCGGCGATATGCTTTATTACTGTGGTTTTGCCAGAGCCATTAACGCCCACCAGGCCGTATATAGAGCCTTTGGGGATGTTCATATCTAGGCCGTCTATGGCTTTTACTCCGTCGAATGTTTTTGTTAGGTTCTTAGTTAGCAACATTTATTTTTGCCTCCAAACTTTTTAAAATTTCTTCCTTGCTTTGGCCCCGCAGCAGCAGCTGGGCGATTAGCTTTGCAGCCTGGCAGTACAGGGCATCTACTTCTTGGCGGCGGGCGTCTTCTGGCGGCAGCGCCACAAAATTACCCTGCCCCATTACAGTGTAGAAATAACCAAGGTTTTCTAGCTCGCGGTAGGCTTTTTGTACCGTGTTTGGGTTTATGCCCAGGGCTTTTGCGGTGTCTCGCACCGATGGTACTTTCTCTGCTTCCTTTAGCGAGCCTGTGGCTATCTGCTGCCGGAAGCCATCTATCACTTGCTCGTAGATGGGTTTTCTGTTTTTAAGGTCTATTTGGAACATGGCTAACCTCCTTCAGTGTCATGTGTATTATATGTGATAGTACGCAAATGTCAAGTATAAATTTTTATTTTCTTGGCGATTATTAAAAAACAAGCGAAAGATACCGACCTCAAATTAAAACAACGAATTGGAGCGGCACCCTAAAACGCCGAGATAATGCGTTTTAGGGCGAACTTGCCGCGAACAATGAGGCGATTTTAGTTGAGGATTGGTATGGTAGGCTTTTGGGGGTGAATTACCGTAGTGGAAAAATTACAAAGCAATTCCCTGGCAAATAAAAAATCCAGTTGGTCGGAATTTCCGACCAACTGAAAATATTTTTACTAGAGTGAAATAAATGAGAAACGATGTCGCCCGAGCGGCATCTGAAGCGCCGAAATTAGGCGTTTCAGCCGTTTTTGCCGCGACAGGCGAGACCGATTTCGAATTATTTCACTCTAGAGTTCTTCCGAAACCACAAAAGTGTGATTTCGAAAGAAACCATTACAAGGAGGCAGCCATGCTAAACAAAGCAAAACTTATCAAAGAGAGCAAAATTATAGCAATTTCACTGGCGCTTGGGGGGCTAATCGCCCTTGCTGCGGCCACTTCCACATATATATATTCCATGGCCACCCAGCAGGAAATCGCAGAAAATGTAATACGTTTCCATGTGCTGGCCAACAGCAATTCTGCCACAGACCAGCAGCTAAAAGAAAAGGTTCGCGTGGGGCTTTTGGCAGAATTTGAAGCATATCTATCCACCACCCAGGACATAAACACAACCCGCCAGCTACTGGCAAGCAAGCTGCCAGACATGCAAGCCTTCGCAGGGAAAATAATTGGCCTAGAGGGCGCGGCTTATCCCGCCCGGGCGTACATGGGGCAGGTGTTTTTCCCCACGCGCTTTTATGGCAACATGGCCTTCCCACCGGGCAATTACGAGGCTGTGCAAATTATCATAGGGGATGGCCAGGGCAGCAACTGGTGGTGTCTCATGTTCCCGCCCCTATGCTTTATAGATGCCACCTCTACAGACGAGGGCGCAATATACCTGGCAGAAAACCTAACAGAAGAAGGCTTCCGCCTGATAATGCACCAAGAATACCAAGACCCAACCGTAGCCGTGCGCTTTAAAGTAGTAGAATGGTGGCAAAACCGCCGCGCGCCCCAGCCCCAGCCAATCCCCTTTGAAACCGCCGAAGAGCAAAACACGCTTGCCGTTTCGCGCTAGCCAAACAGCGCTCATTTCCCTGGCAGCAAAAGATATAGTAGAGTTCTTCTGAAATTGCAAAAAACGTAATTTCAAAAGAAGTAAAAGATTGAAAATGTAACTTTTCCGAAATTAAAAAACGTAATTTCGGAAGAAGTCTAGTGAAATAATTCGAAATCGGTCTCGCCTGTCGCAGCAAAAACGCTTAAAACGCCTTGTCTCGGCGTTTCGGGTACCGCTCGCACGAGACCGTTTCTCATTTATTTCACACGACAAACGCATGAACACATAAACCACCCCGATATGGTAAAATAAGCCCAAAAAACGGGGTGTAGCAATGAATAACATAATACAATGGCTGGAAGCGGTAATCGACATGCGGCAGCAAGCA
>WQVK01000009.1 GCA_009784025.1 Defluviitaleaceae bacterium | reverse complement strand
GAGCAATTTTGAAGTTACATGAACGCCCTGCACCGACGCAGCGAAGCGTAGGAGGTGCAGTCAGACAGCGTTAGCTGGCTGAGTAATTAAACTGGACGATTTTCCAGTTTAATTACTATATATGCTCCAATAATTGTAAAAAAATAAATTATGCAAAAATTCAAACAAAATATTTTTAACAGAATGGCGAATTCATGGGCTTTTTTGCCGGTGAGGCTCCTAAAAATGATACAAAACACCCCCTTTTTCGCAAAAAAGTGGTACCATACGGTACCATTTCCCATGAAAAGTGGTACCGTATGGTACCACTTTTTTTAATTTTACGAACCCACAGCAGCAAAAAAACTCTAACACCAGGGCAAAAGCTTAACCTCAATGTTAGAGTTTTTGGAAGTGTAGCCGGGCGGTCAGGGAGATGCCCCTCACTGCGCTGTCTTCACAATCAAGGCATTACGCTGCCCAGTGTTATTTCAACCTCCATACGTTCTAGCTGGCGGTATATTTCGAATATTACGGTGTCGCCGGGGCGGTAGGCCTGTAAGGCTGTACGCAGGTCGTCAAAGCTTGATATTTCAAATTCACCAAATTTTACAAGCAGGTCGTGTACTTGCAGGCCGGCTTCGCCTGCGGGGGTGTCTGGGCCCACGCCTAGTATAAGAATACCCTGGCTTGGCAGGTTAAACATATGGCGCATTTCTGCATCTATTTCCCGGTGCGAGATGCCTATAAATGGCATACGCACAGTGCCAGTTTCCATCAGTTCGTGCAAAAGTTCTTCGGCTATATTGGACGGGATGGCGTAACCCATGCCCTCAATGTTTGCGCCCATTAGTTTGGCGGTTACAATGCCTATTATTTCGCCGTTGGCGTTAATAAGTGGGCCGCCGCTGTTGCCGCGGTTTACGGCTGCATCGGTTTGCAGCACATCTAGGGTAAGGGGGGCTGGCATTCCACGTTCGTCTATGGTAATTTGCATGTTTGTGGCGCTGATTATACCCATGGTAACAATCTGCCCTTCGCCCATAGAATTGCCAATGGCCACCACTAAATCGCCCATACGCATCCTGTCAGAATTGCCAAAACTGGCCACCACAAAAGGTACGCCTTTTTCTGTAAGTTCTTCCTTAGCCACCGCCAGCACGGCCAGGTCCGAATAAAAATCCGTCCCAACCACCCGCGCCGCCACAGATTCATTATCATCAATAGAAACATGAATCCTGTTAGCGTTCTCAATCACATGATTATTAGTGGCGATAAAAACAAATTCATCATCTTGATAAAATATAAACCCAGAGCCGGACCCAGGGGCTTCCTGCCGCCCCCAGCCAGTAAAGCCCGTAACGCTAATGCTTACCACCGAAGGCTTAACCAGCGGGATAACATCTGCAAAGCTAGGGTCTTGCGGGTTGATAGGAATAGGCTCGGGGTTTTGCCTTAGCGTAGTAACCCCATAACCTTGGATAGGCTGCACGACCTCTTCCTGGGGCGCAAAATATCGCGTAACCGCATACCCAGCCCCAATACCAGCCCCCAAAGTAACAAACCCCAAACAAACCAACAAAACAATAAGGCCAACAGGCCGCCGCCTAGGCCGCACCCGCCTAGGAGCCTGCTCTGCAGAAATCTCGTCCAAAGAAGCAACAACTCTAGTAAAATCATCCATAATAATGCACCTCCTAACGCAAGTATACAGCATAGTTTTTAACAAGATATGTCGGATTTGTAAATAATCATATAAGACCTTGGGTTTTGCCCTGGAACGCTTTGGCGGGCACGCTACTAAGCAAGCAAACAGCCAAACCTACTTCTTTTTTTGAGAAAATACGCAAAAAAACAAAAGATTAGGGGGCTGAGAACATAGCCCTCCTAATCTTTTGCCTAAGCTTGTTTAACTAAAAATCCAATAGGCTTCTTTCACAATCACGCTTTTTAAATTTCGAAAATATTACCCAAATGTGATTTCTGTGATATCCATTACAACTCTTTGGCCGTTACGGGCAGAGATGTGTACAAATGGACGGGCTAGGCATTCTGCGGTTAGAACCCATTCGGTTACAAAGCTGTCGCCTGCTGCTAGTGGGAAGTTTGGTTCTTGGCCTGCTGGCACTGCCCATGTGGCGTAGTTGCCAAGGTCTGGGCCAATGGAACGAACAAGGATACCGTTACCACCTGCAGATGCAGATATAATATTGAAGTAGAAGCGAACTACATTACCCACTGCCGCGTTGCTTGGCAGCACGTAAATTAAGCCGTGGTCGAAACCATCGTGGGTTTTTTCTAGGCGAATCGCGTTATCTTCTGTAAAGCGTAGGGATGTCATGCCGTCGCCGCCGCCACCAAACCATACGATATGGCTCCATGGATGGTCGTACAGGTAATGGGCAACTGTGTCGCCTGCTTCTGCATCTCTCCAACCTTGGATATGGTCAGACATGCGCCATTGTACGCCTGTGGCTGTTGGTGGCGCTGGGGTTGGTTCTGCGATTGGTGTTGGTGCTGCTGCTGGCTCTACACCAATATAGATATAAGCTGCTTGTGCTGCGCCGTCCCAACGTGGGGTTGCGCCTATTTCGCCAGCAATAAATCCTAGTGGCACAAATGTGCGGCCTTCTACTATAACTGGTGTGCCCATGCCACCTGCAAGGGCAACGCCAATTGGCAGGCGGATATTGTCTATTATTGCCGTGTTATCTTCAAATGCGATAACTTCTGCGCCAATGGCCTCACCAATTTGGCGGAGAGGAACCATTACGCGACCGTCTTGATTAAATGGTGCTGCGTCTAGGGTGCCAGAAACATCATTTACCATAAATGTTGTGCTGCCCACCTCAAAACGTAGAACTGTGCCTTCTGCGGCGTGTACTGTCATGGGCACTGCCACAGCTGTAAATGCCATAACAAAAGTTACTGCCAGTGCAAGGGCGCGCCTTACTGATTTGTACTGCTTCATTAAAAATCACTCCTTTTTGCTGACGATTTTAACATAAACAATCCCTCCGAGCAACTGGGTTTTTGTAACATTTCACAATTAGCTATTTTTACCAGATGAGAATGTCAATTTTGCGAAATGCATATTTATGCAAATTGCTTGCATAAAATTTCATCATGTGTTAGAATTCTCTCATTACCTTTTAGAAAATGTACTCGGAGGAACACAGAAATGAAAGTTTTTATAGACGGCCAGGCAGGCACAACGGGATTACAGCTAGAAGAACGCCTAAAAAAGCGCATAGATATACAGCTGTTGGAAATCCCAGATGATTTAAGAAAAGACCCGGCCACCCGCCAGCAGCTAATCCAAGCCGCAGATGTAACCTTCCTATGCCTGCCAGATGACGAGGCAAGAAAATCTGCAGCTATGGCCGCGCCAGATAAAATAGTAATAGATGCTTCCACCGCCCACCGCACCAACCCAGCCTGGGTGTACGGCCTGCCAGAGCTTTCCAATGCGCATAGGGAGAAGATCAAATCTGCCAAGCGCATTGCCGTGCCCGGCTGCCATGCGGCTGGCTTCATATCCCTGGTGTACCCGCTGGTTGCGGCAGGGGTAATTGCCAGGGATGAGATTATTCCTTGCACTTCTATCACGGGATATTCTGGCGGCGGCAAAGCCATGATAGCGGATTACGAAACAAACCGCAGCCCAGGTGACAGCTTAAAAGCCCCTCGTCCCTACGCCCTTGGCCTTACCCACAAGCACCTGCCAGAAATTCAGGCAGCCTGCGAGCTAACCAACCCACCAATATTTATGCCAGTAGTAGGGGATTTTGCCCAGGGAATGCTGGTTACCATCCCGATACAATTAAAAAATGCAAAATCTGAAATACATCAGATATTATCTTCCCATTATGAAAATAGCCATTTTATAAAAGTAGCATCACTTGCAAGCCCCCAAGACGATAATCTCCATATGTTAGACGCAACCGCCAACAATGGCAGCAACAAAATGGATATCTTCGTATTTGGCCACGACAACCAGCTACTGCTAGTAGCCCGCCACGACAACCTTGGCAAAGGGGCAAGCGGAGCAGCCGTACAATGTATGAACATAGCCTGCGGGCTAGATGAAGGAGTAGGTTTATAATGACAGATATCAAATTTATCCCAGATGGCGGCGTGACCAGCACCCCCGGCTTTTTGGCCAGTGGCGTACATTGCGGCATACGCAAAAACAAAACAAAACGCGACTTGGCGCTTATCCTAGCAGATAAACTTTGCAACGCCGCCGCAGTATATACCACCAATAAGGTAAAGGCCGCCCCAGTGTATTTAACCATGGAAAACTTACAAAACGGCAAGGCCCGCGCCATAATAGCCAATTCTGGCAATGCCAACGCCTGCGCACCCGGCGGCGAAGAAGCCGCAAAACAAATGACCACAAGCCTGGCCACCCATCTAAAAATCAACCCTACAGATGTGATAGTAAACTCCACCGGCGTGATAGGCGTGCCATTGCCCATAGATGCAATAACCACCGCCATTCCGGCGCTGGCACAGGGGCTAACCCAAGATAATGCCCCTGTAACCGAAGCAATAATGACCACAGACACTTTCCCAAAAAGCTGCGCCGCCCAGGTTAATATAGATGGCAAAACAGTGACAGTAGGCGGCATAGCTAAGGGCAGCGGAATGATACACCCCAACATGGCCACCATGTTCGCTTTCATCACCACAGATTGTAATATCTGTGGCAAAATGCTGCAGCAGGCCATAAAAGCCTCTGCAGATGCCACATACAACTGCATAAGCGTAGACGGCGACACCTCTACCAATGATATGACCGCGATACTAGCTAGTGGCAAGGCCGGGAACAGCGAAATAACAACAGACGGCGCAGAATATCAAGCCTTCCTGGCGGCGCTTAACGCTGTTAACCTGCACCTAGCCAAGGAAATAGCCAGGGACGGCGAGGGCGCAACAAAGCTGATTGTGTGCAAGGTGAGCGGCGCTAAGGATTATAACAATGCCATAATCCTGGCCAAAGGCGTAATATCTTCGTCTTTGGTGAAGGCTGCCATGTTTGGCGAAGATGCTAACTTTGGGCGGGTGCTATGCGCACTTGGGTATTCCGGCGGGGAGTTTGACCCAGCCACGGTGGATTTTAGCTATGTATCCGAAAACGGCCGCCTGCCAATGTGCAAGCAAAGCCGCGGGTTAGCCTTCGACGAAGATATAGCCAAGAAAGTGCTTGGCCACAAAGAAATCACCATAGAAATTGAACTAAACAACGGCATCCACAGCGCAACAGCATACGGCTGAGACCTTACCTATGATTATGTAAAGATAAATGGAGATTATCGAACCTGATGCCAGTAACGCGCAACAACCGCAACAAAACTAAAACTATATGTATGCGCAAGCCGTAGCGGCAAGGTGTAGGGGCAAGCGCCCTACTTTGAATGGAGGTAACAACATGCAAGCAAACCAAGCACATATACTATCTGAAGCATTACCATACATTCGCCAATACCACGGCAAAACGATAGTAGTAAAATACGGCGGCAACGCCATGCAAACAGATACCCTTTGCCGCACAGTGATAAGCGATATAGTGCTGCTTTCTCTGGTTGGAATTAGGGTGGTAGTTGTCCACGGCGGCGGCCCAGAAATAAACGATATGCTAACCAAAGTAGGCAAAGAATCCAAGTTTGTAAACGGCCTACGCTACACAGATGAAGAAACCATGGAAATAGTGCAAATGGTGTTATCTGGCCGGGTTGGTAAGCAGCTTACTCAGCTAATAAGCGAGTTCGGCGGGCGGGCGCTAGGCCTGTCTGGGGTAGACGGGCGGCTTATAGAAGCCAAACAACTAGACCCAGCCCTAGGCCTGGTAGGCGAAATAACCGCCATCAACCCAGAACCAGTAAAAATGGCGCTAGAAAGCGGCTACACCCCGGTAATCTCCACCATAGCCTGCGGCAGCGAGCCTGGCCAAATTTTTAACATAAACGCAGACAGCGCAGCCGCCCAGCTAGCCATAGCCGTGGGCGCAGAAAAACTAATCCTACTTACCGATGTAAAAGGCCTACTGCAAGACCCCAAAGACGAAAGCACCCTAATCTCCACAGCCCACCTGCCAGAAATTCCGCAGCTGATAAAATCCGGCATAATATCCGGCGGCATGATACCAAAAGTAGACTGTTGCGTAGATGCAGTACGACGTGGCGTACCACGCGCCCATATACTAGACGGCCGCATGATGCATTCTATTTTAATAGAGCTGCTAAGCAACCAGGGCATAGGCACGATGATAATGCCGTAAGGGCAGGCTGAAATTAGAACAAAGCGGCTTTGCCGCTTTGCAATAGCCAAAAAATTAGCAGTTTCCTAGCAGGCAAAAAAATTTCAGTTGGTCGGAAAATCCGACCAACTGAATTGGAAATTTAAAAACCGGCACAGCAAGCGACGCGTACACCAATATGCAGCAGATATATTTTTCCAAAAAACTTGTGGGATGTGGGGAAAACCCCCTCGGTTGTAACACAAAAGGAGCATATACATGAATAATATCATCAGCAATTACCAGCATGTACTTCCTACTTACGGGCGCTATCCTGTAGCATTTGTTAAGGGGGCAGGTAGCCGCCTTTGGGATAGCGATGGCAAAGAATATGTGGATTTTGCCTCTGGGATTGGTACAAATTCTGTGGGGCATAGCCACCCGCGCTGGGTGAAGGCCGTGGCGGGGCAATTGGAGCTGCTGGCACACACTTCCAATTTGTTTTACACGCAGCCGGGGGGGCTGCTTGCACAGAAGCTTTGCCAGCTTTCTGGGCTGGAGGGAGTTTTCTTTGGCAATTCTGGTGCAGAGGCCAACGAGGGCATGATAAAGGCCGCCCGCAAATACAGCCGGGATAAATACGGCCAAGGCAGGGCGACCATCATTACGCTAGAGAATTCATTCCATGGGCGTACTATCACTACGCTTGCGGCTACCGGGCAGGATAAATTCCACCAGCATTTTCATCCATTTACGGAAGGTTTTAAGCATGTTGCGGCGGGGGATATTTCCCAGCTAGAAGCCCAGGGCGAAGATGTTTGCGCGGTTATGATAGAAACAATACAGGGCGAAGGCGGCGTAAATGTTCTGCCGCCGGAATATATCCAAGCCGTGGCAAGGCTGTGCCAAACGCGAGATTGGCTGCTGCTGATAGACGAAGTGCAAACCGGCATGGGGCGCACCGGGTATTGGTTTAGCTACCAAGGGCTGGGGGTGCTGCCAGACGCAATTTCCTTCGCCAAGGGTATAGCCGGAGGATTACCCCTAGGGGGCTTCCTGCTGGGCAAGAAGCTGCATGGGGTGCTAAACCCAGGCGACCACGGCAGCACTTACGGCGGCAACCTAATCTGCTGTACCGCAGCGCTTGCGGTGATAGATATCCTAGAGGGCGAGCTGCCAAATGTAGAAGCCAAAGGCGAATACATTCGCAGCCAAATAGCCGCCATGAACCTGCCCCAAGTAGTGGCCATCCGCGCCCGCGGCCTGATGCTGGGTATACAGCTAAAAGATATCGCCCCCGCAGAGATTAACCAACAACTGCTAAACTCTGGGCTAGTAGCCCTCACCGCCGGGGCAGATGTATTGCGCTTCCTGCCGCCGCTAAACATTTCCACAGAAGATATAGACAGCGGCCTAGCCATATTCAAAGCCGTAATGTCAAAACTATAAAATTTAAATTCTTTGCTTCTTCTTCTCAAACATGACCCAAAAAAATTTGCTGACAGGCCGCGCCAGGTTCACGAAGCAAATTCTATGAAAAGAAGTGGATATGCCGTGCGCAAGCCTCCGGCTACCTCAAATATACCTGAAAGGACGATGAAACTATGAAACATTTGTTGAAATTGCTTGACCTCTCCAAGGAGGATATTTTAAAAATCCTCAACTTAGCAGACCAAATGAAGTACGATTTGCAAAATGGCATACCTCATAAGGTGCTGGAGGGCAAGACGCTGGCCATGATTTTCCAGAAAGCATCTACCCGCACCAGGGTTTCTTTTGAAACTGGCATATACCAGCTGGGCGGCCAGGCTTTATTCCTAACCCATAACGACCTGCAAATAGGCCGCGGCGAGCCTGTAGAAGACACCGCCCGGGTGCTAAGCCGCTACGTACATGGCGTGATGATACGTACCTTCGGCCAAAACGAAGTAGAGTCCTTGGCAAAATGGGCCAGCATACCAATAATCAACGGCCTTACAGACTTCGCCCACCCCTGCCAGATTCTAGCAGACCTAATGACCATCCGCGAATACCTAGCCGCCCTAGAAGGCGTAAAAATAGCCTACATTGGCGACGGCAACAACATCTGCAACTCTCTAATTGTTGGCTGCCTAAAATGCGACATGAAAGTATCTGTAGCAACCCCAGCAGGCTACGAACCAGATGCCACTGTACTAGAATTTGCCAAGCAATACCCAAACCACTTTACCCTAACCACCAGCCCAGAAGAAGCCGCCACCGCAGCAGATGTACTGGTTACAGACGTATGGGCAAGCATGGGCCAAGAAGACGAAGCCGCAAAACGCATGAAGGCCTTCGCAGGCTTCCAGATTAACGATACCCTCCTGTCTATAGCCAACAAAAACGCAATAGTACAACACTGCCTACCCGCCCACCGTGGCGAAGAAATAACCGCCAAAGTCTTTGAAGCCCACGCCAAAGAAATCTTCGACGAGGCCGAAAACCGCCTCCACGCCCAAAAAGCCGTGATGGCGTTATTGATGGGAGGGGCTGTTAGTTAAAGATTAAAGCTGCGGGAGACACAAGCCCCGCACCCCAAGAACTTTAATTTTTGGATTTTGGCAGCAATACATAATTGCAATGCCAAAAAATTTTAAAGTTTTTTCCTCGCTTTTTTCAAGTGTAACTTGAAAGAAAGCGGGTGGGGGTGTGGGAGACAAAGCCTCTGGCGGTTTTTATTCATAAACAGCGACAACTATGCCAAAACGAGATGATATTAAGAAGATTATGATTATTGGCTCTGGGCCTATTATTATTGGGCAGGCTTGTGAGTTTGATTATTCTGGCACGCAAGCTTGCCAAGCCTTGAAAGGGCTGGGGTACGAAGTGGTACTAGTTAATTCTAACCCAGCCACGATTATGACAGACCCCGAAATGGCCGATGCTACTTATATCGAGCCGCTTAACAAGGGGCGGCTTACAGAGATTATTGCCAAAGAGCGGCCTTGTGCGCTGCTGCCAAGCTGCGGCGGGCAAACTGCGCTAAATTTGGCTATGGAGCTGGATAAGGCTGGGGTTTTTAAGGAATACGGCGTGGAAGTTATTGGCGTAAACCTGGAAGCCATAGAGCGCGGCGAGGATCGTATCGCCTTCAAAGAAATGATGGATACCCTTGGCATAGAAATGGCTAAATCTGCACCGGCGTATACTGTGGAAGAAGCCGTTGGCATTGCCGGTAAGCTGGGTTACCCATGCGTGGTGCGCCCAGCATATACCATGGGCGGCACAGGGGGCGGCATTTGTTATACAAAAGAAGAGCTAATAGAAATTGCCAGCCGGGGCATAGCCGCCAGCATGATAAACCAAGTGCTGGTAGAAGAAAGTATACTTGGCTGGGAAGAGCTAGAGCTAGAGATAGTGCGGGATATTTCTGGGCATATGATAACCATTTGCTTTATAGAAAACCTTGACCCTATGGGGGTACACACCGGGGATTCTATCTGCTGTGCGCCTATGTTGGACGTGCCGCAGCATGTGATGGAGCGGCTGCAGGAATCTTCCTACAAAATAGTGGATTCCATTGGGGTGATTGGGGGCTGCAACTGCCAGTTTGCCTACAACCCGCAGGATGGCCGCATTGCGGTGATTGAAATCAACCCACGCACTTCCCGGTCTTCTGCTTTGGCTAGCAAGGCTACGGGCTTTCCCATTGCCAGGGTTTCTGCCCAGCTGGCGGCAGGTTTTACCCTTAGCGAGCTGCCATATTGGCGCGAAGGCACGCTGGATAAATACACCCCCTGCGGAGACCACATTGTAATCAAATTCCCACGCTGGGCGTTCGAGAAATTCCCAAAGGCTAAGGATATATTGGGTACGCAAATGAAGGCCGTGGGAGAGGTAATGTCTATAGGCAAAAACCTAAAAGAAGCCCTGCAAAAGGCCGTGCGTTCCCTAGAAACAGGCCGCATGGGGCTGGGTTTTGCTAAAGATTTTAACGAGCTGCCGCTGGCAGATCTGCTAAAGCTGCTAGAACGCCCGTCTGGCGAGCGTTTTTTCATATTGTACGAGGCCTTGCGTAAGGGTGCTACGGTACAGCAGCTTAATAAACTAACGTCTATCAAGCCGTTTTTCCTTAACCAAATCAAGGAAATGGTGGATTTAGAAGAAGAACTAATCGCCTACAAGGGGCGCGAACTGCCGCTGCAGCTGCTGGCACAGGCAAAAAAAGACGGTTTTGCAGATAAATATATCGCAATGCTGCTAGAAATTTCGGAACAGGAAGTGGCGAAAATGCGCCAAGCCGCCGGGGTTACCAAAAGCTGGGATGCGATTACTGTTTCTGGCGCAGATGCTGCGTATTATTATTCATATTACAATGGGGCGTTGCCTCAAACCCCGCCACTACACTGGGCAAAACCCAGTCCAGCTTCCCCTGGGGCGCAAAGCCCCCTCGCGCCAGAGGCCGATAGCAGCAACCGCAAACGCGTGTTAATCCTAGGCGGTGGGCCAAACCGCATTGGCCAGGGTATAGAATTTGACTACTGCTGCGTACATGCCACCTTCGCGCTGCGCAAGCTAGGCATAGAAACCGTAATGATAAACTGCAACCCCGAAACTGTTAGCACCGATTACGACACCGCAGACCGCCTGTATTTCGAGCCGCTAACAGTGGAAGATGTGCTGGCCATAGTGGAAATAGAAAAACCCCTTGGGGTGGTGGTACAATTTGGCGGGCAAACACCGCTTAATATCGCCCATCAACTGAAGACCCTAGGTGTGCCAATACTTGGCACAAGCCCAGAGATTATCAACACTGCAGAAGATCGCGACCTTTTCCGAGGCATGATGGATAAGCTTGGCATACCCATGCCAGAAAGCGGCATGGCAAGCACCGCCGCCCAGGCCATGGCCATTGCCGCCAACATTGGATACCCGCTTATTGTGCGGCCTTCATATGTACTGGGCGGGCAGGGCATGGAAATTGTGCACAGCAACGAAGCCTTAACCGCCTACATGGAAAACGCTATAAAAACCTACGGCAAAAATATGCCGCCAATCTTGATAGACCGCTTCCTAAACCGGGCACTGGAATGTGAAGCAGACGCAATAGCCGATGGCGTTAATGTTTTTGTACCGGCCATAATAGAGCATATAGAGCGCACTGGCGTTCACTCTGGCGATAGCGCATGTGTTATCCCGCCAGTGTCTATCCCGGCGCATCACCAGGAAACCATACGCAACTACACCCAAAAAATCGCCCAAGAACTGGGTGTAATAGGCCTTATGAACATCCAATACGCCATAGAAGGCGAGAAAATTTACGTGCTAGAGGCCAACCCACGGGCTTCACGCACCGTGCCGCTGGTATCTAAAGTATGTAATGTGCAAATGGCGCAACTGGCCATGAATATGATGATAAAAGCAGCAACCGGCCAGGGTGACATAGACCTTACAAAAATGACCCCGTCCGCCCCCAAAGTATACGGCGTGAAGGAGTCTGTATTCCCCTTTAATATGTTCCAAGAAGTTGACCCTGTGCTGGGCCCAGAAATGCGTTCTACAGGCGAGGTGCTGGGGCTTGCCAGCTCTTTCGAGATGGCGTTTTCGCTGGCGCAGGAAGGCGCAAAAGCGCCTTTGCCAAACAGCGGCATGGTGCTACTGTCTGTATCCGAGGCCTATATGGACGCCCTGCCCGCCATAGCCCGCGACTTCCAAGGCCTAGGATTTACCATAGTAGCCACAGAAAACACCTTCGCAGCCCTAAAAAATGCAGGCATAGCCGCCACTCAGCTTAAACACATACTAAGCGAAAACCAGCCAATATCAGACCTTATAATGAACGGCACAATTGACTTTGTACTAAACACCCCCGGCGGCTCGCTATTTGAAGACGGCAGCCGCTACTCTGCAGGAATGGGCCAAAACATCCGCCGCGCAGCAGTGCGCAAATCCATACCAATGTTTACTACCATAGACGGGGCAAAGGTTGTGCTGAAGGCAATAAAGGCCAGGCGTGTTGCACCGCCGGGTGTGTCTAGCTTGCAAGAGTATAGTAAATAAAACCGCCAGAGGCTTCGCCGGAGTGTGCCTCCAAAAACTTTTTTAGAAAAAAGTTTTATCAAAAAACTTAATGTTTTAATTTTGGATTTTGAAAAAAGCCCGTATTTTAGGGCTTTTTTGTTTTGGGAAGTGACAAAATCAGGGTGATTTTATATCGTTTTGCTTAAATTATGGTACCGTATGGTACCATTTTTTATGATCTTAAGCTTATAGTCCGATACAAATAGTCTTCATCGCCATGCCACACAAAAACCATAAAGTTAAAGTTTTTGCCCCGCTTTTTCCAAAAAGCGGGTGGGTGTGGGCGAAGCCCACGGTCTTATGTTTTATTTTTCAACATTCTGTGATATAATCCACGCAAAACGCAGCATATCTTAGCGAGGTGTTTATCATGAAGGTTTTATTTTTGGCTTGTTTGCTGGCTATTTTCTTTCCTGGCGTGGCTTATGCGGCGCAAACTAGCCGCACGCTTCAGCCGGGCAATACTTACGAGTTCATTGGGGTAGATGCCCGGGTGATTTCTAATGTTAATGTAACCGGCACGGGCCGCTACCAAATTGTGGCCTGGGATGAAGACGGCGAAGTTACGCGCTTTGGCATGGCCGGCGGGCGAGTTTCGGTAGGGGGCGTTGGCGGTGTGCATATTACGCCGGGACAGGCCATGACTGTAAGCTTCGATTCTTCGCGGCTTAGATTTAGGCAGCTTAGCGGCACGGCGCTAAGGCGTTTCGAACTGCAGCCGGGGCGCACACTTACTTTCGAGAACAGCCACGGCGAGGGGCTGAATATCCGTACCAGCCAGGGTTCTGTTTATTCCTACGCGGTTTTTAATCGTATTGGGGCTGCTACTAGGTTTTCTAGCGAGCAGCGGCTGCCGCAGTTTAGCATACCAGCCAACACAAGTGTGGCCATTACACCTGTGGGCCAGCCCATGGAGATTTATTTTCCCACCCTATGGTACGGCAGGGAAATTACGGTAACAGCAAGCGGCACCCCCCCACTTGCAATTATAGAACTGCTGGCAGGGCAGGTTTACGAGATTGTAAACGACGGCAACACATCCCGCACCCTTAATTTAGAATCCGACGAAGGTGGTATTTCCTTCGATTATATAGTGCGCGGCGCAGACGGCCATGTTATCCGCTACGGCTCGCAGCTTGCAGAAACCCTGCAAGTGCTAACCAACCAAACTATGGCCATCACGCCACAGGGCGACGGCAAGCTGGTTTTCCCGCAAATTTGGGTAGAAGATATTGGCATAAACCAAAGCACCGCCACGCCGGCCATGTTCCAAGAACTAGCGCCGGGGCAAACCCTAACCATAACCAACAACGAAGCCCTACGCACCCACCGGGTTTTCATCACCAACCCAGACGCCGGTTATGATTTTTCCTTCGATTATGTACTGCAAAATGAAGACGATGTTAGCTTTGGCACCAGGGAAATAGTAGCAGACGACCGTTCAGAGTTTTTCCTGCGGGGCGGCTCTTCCGTAACCATCACTGCCCTAGACGAAGTTTTGGCCATAAACATCCCCCAGGTGGACACCTTAAACACTAGGCTTGGGGCGACCTCTGCCCTAACGCGCCACGAGCTTAACCCGGGCGAATCCATGATGCTGGAAAACAGCGGCGACAGCAATATATGGCTACTAACCACATCTGAAGACAGCGCGAATATAGACTACCTGCGCCGCTACATGCCCTCTGAAGAAATTATCAGCTTCGGCCGCACCCAGGCAAACAGCGCCTCTAACATGCCGGCCAGCGATACGGCCCGGGCCGGGGCAAACGCGTTTAGGCTACCCGGCAACGAATCTGCCCATATCACAAATGTATCCGACGAAGTTATCACCCTCCATTTTTCAGAAATTGACGAACTTAGCATAACCACCACATCGCGTCAGGCGCTTTTCCGCCGCCAGCTTACCCAAGGCCAAGCCGTGCAGGTAACAAATGTGGACCGCCACTATAACCACAGCTTCCAAATAGTAAACGAATCCAGGCGCAGTCCCGGCCAAACCCGCGTGTTTGAATATGTACGCTACAGCAACCGCGAAAACATCGCAAGCTTTGGCGAGGCCCCAATAGGTGAAATGGAAGTACGCAGCGGAGGCCGCGTTAACCTAATGCCGCTAGATTCCAGCCATTTTGATATCTCCATCGTGTTCCCGCGGGAATGGGAGCGCTACCTAAGCGTAACTACCTGGAACGAAGCCCCACTACATCGCATCACCTTAATCCCAGGCCAGCGCACCACTATAACAAACAACCTATCCCGCAGCTTCACCATGCGCAACAACACATCGCCAACCTCTGCTGCAGGTTACTTCCTACACATCTTACCCCCGGCAGAACTAGAGCAATACCCATGGGTAACCTGCCCAGATACCGGCGAAACAATATACCTAGACGTAACCACCCGCGAGCCAATCTACCGCGGCTCTGAAGACGAGCCAATCTACGGCCCAATAACCCTATCCCCCCGCCACGAAGTAACAATCTTCGCCACAGTAGGCGCAGACTTAGAACTATGGCTACCCATGAGATGGGCTAGGATGCTTCGGCTGGTTAGATAGCTAAAACCGTGGGCTTTGCCCACACCCACCCGCTTTTTGAAAAAAGCGGGGCAAAAACTTTAACATTGCATACAAATTGACAGGCTATAAGGCAAAAGCAAAGGCCGTAAGAACGCGACACCTTGGTGTCGCGCTCTTACGGCCTTTACTTTTGCCTAAGCTTCGCTTAATAGGGAAAAGTTACATTTTTAATCTTTTGCTTCTTCTGAAATTCCGTTTTTTGCAATTTCAGAAGAACTCTCATACTATAGTTTTGCCTCGGTCTTTCAAAAAAAGATGTGCCGAAGGCGAAGCTCATAACATATTATATACAAACAACGCGCTTTGCCGCCTTTGTTTTCCTAAGTATCGCCTAGAAACATATAAAAAAGGAGTAACCCATGCTAGACGCACAACTTACAGCCCTATTCTCCGGCAGCGTGTTCCGGCGGGTGCTTAACAACGAACCACTTAGCCTGGTGGATATCAATATCTTAACCACGGTACTAATCGGCAGCAATATACCATTCGACACGGCCTTCGCAGCTGGCACGCGCAAAAACCCGGCCTCTATACAGCTTACGCTTCATATTAACCCCACCACAACTATGGTTTTTGTGGTTTCGTTAGAGCCGGGCTCGTCTGTATTTTCCCCAAGCCCTTAAAATACTTGTAAACCGCCCATCAGTGTTATACACTAATGACATAGTCAATTAAACCACGGGCGATGTTGGATTGTTTTTGGTTTAACTGGCTATAAATACAACCCGAAGGGAGCAACCCATGGTATACAAAAGTTTTGGCAACACCGGCATTAAGGTATCTGCCTTAGGCTTTGGCGCAATGCGCCTGCCCATGACGGGCGAAAACAACTCGCAAATAGACGAGGAGCTTGCAATCCCACTCATGCGCCGCGCCTTCCAGCTTGGGGTCAATTACATCGACACTGCACCATATTACTGCGAAGCTCTAAGCGAAGTAGCCGTGGGCAAGGCTATAAAAGACTGCCGCGACCAGGTTTACCTTTCCACCAAAAACCCAATACAAAACGATTCTGCCGCAGATTGGATGGGTAGGCTAGAGAGTTCCCTCAAAAAACTGGACACAGATTATATCGACTTCTACCATTTTTGGGGCATTAACCAAAAAAGCTTCCGCCACTGGGAAACCCTCACCGACGGCCCGCTACAAGCCGCCCAGCGTGCAAAAGACCAGGGGCTAATCCGCCACCTGTCGTTTTCGTATCACGATAAGGCCGAAAACCTTCGCTATATCGTAGACAGCGGCCATTTTGAATCTGTACTAATCCAGTACAACCTCATAGACCGCTCCAACGAAGAAAACCTAGCCTACGCCAAAGAAAAAGGCCTGGGCGTGGTAGTTATGGGCCCAGTGGGCGGCGGCCGCCTTGGCGCACCAAGCGATGTAATACGCGGCCTGCTAAAAGAAAAACCCGCCAGCAGTGCAGAAATGGCCATGCGCTTCGTGTTTGCCAACCCAAACGTAGACATATCCCTATCTGGCATGCAAAACCTAGCCCAGCTAGAAGAAAACGCCGCCATAGCAGCCCGCGGCGGCCAGCTAACCCCCGCAGAACTAACACAAGTTATAGCCATGATGGAAGAAAACAAAAAACTAGCCGAACTCTACTGCACATCCTGCGACTATTGCAAGCCCTGCCCTCAAGAAATAAACATCCCACTACTTTTCAACACAATGAACACCCACCGCGTATACGGCCTAACGGACCACGCCAAAAGCAACTACGCCATAATACGCGCCGGCACAAACCAATGGCTAAAAAGCGCCAAAATAGAAGCCTGCACAGAATGTGGCGTATGTGAAACAAAATGCCCACAAAAGCTGCCAATAATAAAGCAGCTAAAGGAAACGCATGAGGTGCTAGGCTAAAATTAAAACCGCCAAAGGCCTCGCCTCCAACATCTCCGCCCACTTTTTGAAGAAAGCGGGCGGAGATGTTGGGGCGAGGCCTTTAAAGCGCGACCAGAGAGATGATATGGCTTATGCTAATAACTACAAATGCACCGATTATTACAAATTTTGTACAAGAACATGATACAAAAAGCACCACAACAAAGAAAATTGTTAAAAAAGTGGTACCATACGGTACCATAACTCCACTAAAATGGTACCGTATGGTACCATTTTTCAGGCAAAAACATGCTATTTTCATGCCTTCAAACTAGAAAAAGCCCGAAAATACGGGCTTTTTGAAAATCAAAGTCTAGAATGTTAAGTTTTACATAAAATTTTTTACAAATGCAACCCGAAAGAAATCGGGCGATATAAAGTGCCAGGCTCGCGAAACGAACCTTATGAAAAGTTTTTTAAACGTGCTGGAGGCGAAGCCTCTAGCGGTTTTTACACCTCATATTTTTTGGCATGCTCGCAGAACAAATTATACCATTTCTCGTGCTTGAAGTTGCCTCTTACTTCTATTGGGTCGAAATAGTAGCCCATTAGCATGTTTTGCAAAATTGCCTCTAGTATTAGGCATTCTCGCAAATAGTCGTCTTCTAGCATGGCCTCTGCGTCTGCGTTAAGCCCCTTGCTTATGCCTTCTATAGCGTGGCGGTATATGATATGTTGTTTGCCCAGCAGAAAACCCACCCGCTCTAGGCAGTTTATGGCCTCGCGCATGTCTTTAGCGGCTAGCTTTCCCTTATGGCTAAGCACCTTTTCGCCACCGCGTAGGATATTGTCCACGCTGGTGTCTAGGGCTTCCGCTAGCTGCAGCAGTATGGAAGTGTCTGGCAGGGTTTCGCCCCGCTCCCATTTTGACACCGCCTGAAATGATATGCTAAGCCGCTCGCCAAGCTCGTTTTGTGTAAGCTGTTTTGCCTTGCGCAGGGCGGTTATTTGCGCCCCTATTTTATTATGGTCCATAAGCTACCTCCTTTCTTAGCCATATTGTATGACGCGCCAAGGGGGCTGTAAATAACCGTGTCGGTTAGCATCTGCCGCGAGGATTCGGCTGGCGGTTGAAATTCAGGCGGTTAAAGTTTTTGTTATAATATTCGGCCAATGCAGCCAGCCACAAGCAAGCTGTCATCCTGCCGCAAATGCCGCATTGTCGCTATGTATCCTTCGCAATACAAAGCCGACGCATTGTCAACTTTAACATGCGCCAATAGATGTAGAACAAGGTCGTAATGCTTTTGATATTTGAACTGTATGGTCATTGTAACCGCTTCGCTATCTCTGCCAGGGCATCTAAGCCTGGGTCGGTTGGCTTAAAGGGCATCTCCAGCCCATCGCTGGCGCTGCAGGGTATCAGATGCAAATGGTAATGCATCACATCCTGCCCGGCGGCGCTGCCGTTGTTTTGCATTATTTTTAGGCCATCCGCCCCTAGGATGGATTTTATTTTGCCCCCAAGTTTTTGCGCCAAAGGAAGTATGGCCGCGGCTTCTGCCGGGGTTAGCTCGAATAAATCTACGGCGTGGCGCTTTGGTATGATTAGCGCATGGCCTGGGCTGGCCGGAAAACGGTCCAGTATGGCGATAAAATTATCGTCCTCGTACAATTTAAATGAGGGGATCTCCCCCGCGATTATTTTGCAAAAAATACAATCCATAATTATCTCCCTTCCAACTCGCCCCTGCTCCATTTCCCTGCGAAGTCAATCACTTCCTGAAAACTGGGGCTTTTTGCATTGCGTACATAAAAACCAGAGGTGCATACACCCAGGGCTAAGCTATCTTCCGGGCTTAGCCCCAAGCCCTGCGCCAGGCAAAACCCAGCATTAAAATTATCCCCGGCACCCGTGGTAAGCTTAGGTGCGGGGCAATATGGGCCATCCATATGGTAAAACTGGCCGCCAATGGCGCAGCAGGCACTTTTTACCGGGTGTACTACCAGGCAATAGATGCCCATTTTTTCATACACGCCCATGGTGGCGGCTTGTAGGCTGCCGCCATGTGGCACGCCCAATACATCTGCAATCCCGAAGGCCTCGCGCTCGTTTAGCCCCAGTATGCTGCGGAATTTCTGCTCAAATTTTGATATTAGCCCCATGGCGTGGCGGATATCTTCCTTGGTGCGTTTTTCTGGGTCTGCCAAATCAAAGAAGGCCAGGGGCTTCTCTGCCCTACCCGGCAGCAGCGGGAAAACTTCCGCTATCATGCCCTCCCAAATGCTGGACATATGCGGCATCATGGTCCAGTTCTCCATACCAAATAAATCTGCCCCTGCCACCATAGCCGCAATGCCTGCCGCGCCGCCTAGCCCAGCCTTGCACACATCCCAGGTCAAATCCTTCAAGCTGGTATGCTTGCCCAGCATTATCTTGCCGTCTGTAAACTCTAGCGCCAGGGTAAGCCCAGGGTCGCAAAGGTTATGCACCGCCTGTGCCTTCCCCGCCATAGGCCGAAACACCTCATGAACCTCGCCCTTACCCAGCGCCCCAAAATAAGTAAGCCCGACCCCAAACTCTAAAAGCGCATTGGACAAAATAGGCCCATTGCCCCCAAGCTTAACCTGTACCGGCACCATCTCAATATTGGCGCTAAGCCCCGCCGCCGAAGAAATCCTATCCCCCAGCGCCCCAATACTAGGCAGCACCGTATAATTTTCAAAATCCTGCCGCTTATCCACCACATGGATAATCTCATCCACAAACCCGTCTAGGCCTATTACCATGTTAAGGTTGAAGCCTTTTTTTTGTTCAAGAATAGTTAGCATTGTCGCCTCCTTTTGTGTTAAAACCATAGGGGCTTTGCCCCTACAGCCCCACTTCTTTTTTTGGAAAAAAAGAAGCAAAAAAACTTTAACATTTTATTTTTGATAAAATGGCTTGTTTCTGGGCTTTTTGGCTTGTGACTTCTTCAAAAGAGGGGATTTTTGCCATAAAAGTGGTACCGTATGGTACCATTTTGCCCTGTTTATGGTACCGTACGGTACCATAATTTTTAGATTTTTTGCCCGCTTCTTTCAAATGTATAGTCGCTTCACCTAAAAACACTCGCATAGAGCGCAGGAAATTTTTCGCAAGGCGAGGAGCTGAAAGCCGCCGCGCACTAGCGGTGCACAAGGTTTTTAGCGACGAAGGCTTGCGGGAAATTTACAAGCTCTATGTGAGGGTTTTTAGGTGAAGCGACTATAACCCCAAAGATACCGGGAGCGAAGCCCCTGGCTGTTTTAATTCTCATTAAAATACCAATTTAACCAATCCCGGCGCTTTGTTAACCATTGGATTAGATAGTCGGCTTGTTGTTCCCAGGTGGTTAGTTCTTGTAGGGGAGCGGGGACTATGCCATAAAACCAGTTTGGCTGGGTTTCGGGCAGGTTAAATTTGTCGAAATCTCGCTGGAATTCTGCTGCATTTACGCGGCGGGTTTGGCGCAGGCGGGATAACATAGCCAGGATTTCGTCATTGGCGGCGGCAAACCAACGGGTTTTCATTTTTTCCGCTAGCTCTGGAGTGTTTAACCCGGCGCGAAACCATGTATTGTACCAGCCCGCGAAGATGTTTTCGTGAGTGTACCAGTGGATTGTATTGCCTGCAGAACGGTCGAAATCCCATACTGGGCCAAAGTAAATGCGGCGGGCATCACCCTGGCCACGCAGCTGCATAAATACGCTAAAGGCACTTATATCTATATTTTTGAACAGCTCTTGCACCACGTAAAAGTCCAGGAAAGAATCTATGTCTATATATCGTTGTATGCGTTCAAAATCATGGGAGAGCATGGCCTCGTTGGCGCGGGTTACAAAATTGTACAGGTATTCTGTATGGGCGGTGCTACGGCGGCCACCGCTGGGGTAGCGAATGCTGTAGGCTAGGCCGTCTACTATAAAAAAGTCATCGCCTAGGGTTCTGTCGTCTGCGCGCCAGCCTATTGCATGGCCATCCAGCTCGAAATAAAATTCCGATAGAGTTGGGTCTGGATCGAATGTAAGCTGGCTGCGGCCTGGGGCTACATCCCGCTCGTCTGTAAGCAGGAAAAGCCCGGCGTATTCGCCATTTATGTATACCTGTACATTCTGCACCATTGGGGTATGGTCCATGCCGCCCATAAGCGAGCCCAGATAAAGCGCGGCATAATTACGCAGCAGCGACATATCAAAATGGTTGGCAACAAGAACCCAATCCCTATGTGGGTAATCGGATAATAATGTGCGCGGCGTTTCAAAGCGAATGCGTAGGGGGCGCTTATCCTCAGCTTGCACCCAGGTAGAGTTGCCCCTGCCCCGCAGCCGGATTTCTTCACCTGCAAAATCATCCCCAGACCCGGCCAGGGTTAATGTACCGGGATGCCAGTAATCGCGTTCTGCCAAGAACGGATGCAGCGGGGCTGTAATATGTAGTACAGGGAATTCTGCCGGCACGCCAAAATCCCGCACAAAATGCCGGAAGCTATTACTAAAAAAAAGGACAGTCACTGCTACCAATGCAAGCAACAAGCAAACGGCAAGCAAAGCATAAATAAAGTTCTTCTTCATATAGAAATATCTCCCAACAAATGAATTTACAATAGAGTTTTTCTGGAATCACAAACTCGTGATTTCGAAAGATGTCTACTGTTGTGATACCATATGCCCGGCAACCTGTCAACTGCCACACTTCTCAAATTAAAACAACAAGTTGAAACAGCGCCCTAAAACGCCGAGACATGGCGTTTTAGGGCGAGCTTGCTGCGGCCTGTGAGGCGATTTTAATTGAGATCAGTATAAGTTTTTCTGCATTTATGCCCTTCCCGCTATTGACGTTGCCGTTCTAAAATGATATTATTCGAAGGCAACAAAAAAAGAGAACTCACAAGCCGGAGGGAGGGACGTCCAATGTCAGAGGTAGTTATAAAGGATAATGAGACCCTGGACAGCGCGCTTCGGCGTTTTAAACGTAATTGCGCAAAAGCAGGCATTATGGGTGAAATACGCAAGCGTGAGCATTACGATAAGCCAAGCATAAAGCGTAAGAAAAAAGCAGAAGCCGCTCGCAAGCGCAAGTTCTAGTTTCGTTATTTTTAGGCCACGGGTTTCCCGTGGCCTTTTTTGAGGCAAATATAGTCATTTGAACCGAAAACAACTATAGTAGACTTCTTCCGAAATTCCCGCAGGGGGTTTCGGAAAAGTTACATTTTCAATCTTTTGCTTCTTCTGAAATTGTGTTCTTTGCAATTTCAGGAGAACTCTCGTGAAACAAATGAGAAACGGTCTCGCTCGAGCGGCACCAGGAACGCCGAGATAAGGCGTTCCTGGCGCTTTTGCCGTGACAAACGGGACCGATTTCGAATTATTTCACTACACAAAACAGGGCGCCCGGCCACGAGACGTACATATAGCTTAACAACACAGGTTAACGGGAACGCCCCACCGCAGGTGGTGGATATGAATAGGAATAATTTTATCGTACTTGTTGCGATTTTTGCTACGTTTTTGGCGCTGGGAATGCCGGATGGGGCGTTTGGGGTAGCTTGGCCAAGTATACGTGGGGATTTTGATATGGGGCTGGACCAGGCCTTTATTTTGGTTATTGCACATTCGATTTTTTATTCCATTGCGGGTTGGCAGATGGACAGGTTGGCCGGCTGGATTAAACTGCCGAATGTTAACATGCTGGGGATGGCGCTAATTCTTGTGGGGGTTGGTGGGTTTGCGCTTTCGCCAAGCATGTATTTTTTTGTGGCTTTTACCATGGTGTTGGGGCTTGGTATGGGGCTGGTGGATTCTAGCCTAAATGCCTATACTGCAAAGTATTTTGCGGTGCGGCATATGCATTGGCTACATTGTTTTTGGGGTATGGGCGGCGCGCTAAGCCCTATTATAATGTCGCAAATGATTATGCTGTTTAGTTGGCGGCTGGGTTATGGTGCGGTTTTTGCAATGCAGGCAAGCATTGGGTTTTTTTTGCTACTTACACTGCTTAAGGGATATTGGCAGCGGGTGAAGAAAATTGAGGAACAGCAGAGCGTAGCCGCCGCAAGCCGGGCATTTTTAACAAAACGCCGCTATCCTATTATGCAGATGGCTATTTTCCTGGTGTATGTAGGGGCAGAATACGCCGTCACCTTTTGGACAACAAGTGTAATGCTAGAATCCCGCGGGATGGAAATTCGCGTGGCCGGGCTGTACCCCGCTGTGTATTTGGGTTTTATGACCGGAGGCAGGGCGGTTATAGGTTTCGTATCCAAAAAAATGAGCAATTCTACTATAATCCGTGGCGGGCTGGCGATATCTTTGGCTGGCTTTGTTGTAATGACTTTTAGCAATAATATACTTGGCATGGCCCTAATCGGCTTTGGTTTTGGCCCTGTTTTCCCGGGGCTTATGCATGAAACCGGCCTGCGCTTTTCCCCAGAAGCTACTACAAAGCTGGTGGGCTATCAGATAGCCGCCGTGGGCATGGGCGTAGCCAGCAGTACATTTGGCATGGGGCGGCTGCTGGCAGGAGTGTCGCTGGAAGCTTTGTTCCCGGTGGCTATGGTGCTGGTTGTGGCGGTGGCTGTGCTGAACGAAATTATTGAATTTGCCTGCAAGAAGCTGTAACTTTTGAAGGTTTTATTATGTTGGGTTAACGCAGGGGCAGCAAAGCATCCCCTGCTGAGTACATATCAAGCTGGGCAGGCTCTTTTTAGTAAACGTGTGGTTGCTGTGCAGCAAAACGAGCCACAGGAATTTGTAAATTTTCCGCAAGCCTGCGCCACTAAAGGTGTTGTCTTACAAAAAAAATTTCCTGCGTTCCTGTTGTCTGTTTTTCGGTGTAACGGCCATGTGCATTTTTTCCGAAATTAACATATTTTCCGAAAATGGTACCGTATGGTACCATTTTTTTGGCAAAATGATGGTTTTTTCTTCTCTGAAAACAAAAAAAGCCCGGAATCTCAGGCTTTTTTTATTTTCACACCGTAAAAGTTAACGCTTTATCAAATTTTCTTTAATGACCAAACTCTAAAAAGCCCATTTAGCGGCCTTTTTCTATATAGTGAAATATAGCCGCTCCACCTAAAAACATTCGCATAGAACTTGTAAATTTCCCGTAAGCCTTCGTCGCTGAAAACCTTGCGCACCTCTAGTGCGCGGTGGTTTTCGGCTTCTCGCCTTGCGAAAAATTTCCTGCGCTCTATGCGAATGTTTTTAGGTGAAGCGGCTATAATTCGAAACCTGTCGCGGCAAAAACGCCTAAAACACCTTATCTCGGCACTTCAGGTACCGCTTTAGCAAGACTGTTTCTCATTTATTTCACTACATCAACTACCTACTGGCGCTTGCGCAGCCATTTTAGCTATGGTACTCTTACTATACTAGACAAAGGAGGTCAACATGAATATCCTAGTTACAGGCTCTTCCCGGGGGATTGGGCTGGCGATTGCACGAGCCTTTGCCGCCAAGGGTGACAATATAATGCTAAACGGAAAGCAAGATGCCCCCCAGTTAGAGTCTGCCATTGCAGAGCTGCGGCGGGATTTCCCTGGGGTAAATGTAGCCGGGGAGCTTGCAAATTTAGGGGATTACAATGGGGCGGTAAGGCTCTTCCGCAGCTTTGAGGCAAACTTTGGCAAGGTTGATGTTTTGGTAAACAACGCCGGGCGAGAGTTTTATGGCCTTTTTACAGAAATGCCTGCGACGCAAATTCAGAGCCTGCTGGCAGATAACTTGCAAGCCACAATAAACATATCGCATCTGGCCATACCCGGCATGGTACGGGCAAAATCCGGCTGCATAATTAGTATCAGCTCTATATGGGGTGTTGCGGGGGCTTCTTGCGAGGCCGTGTACTCTGCGGCCAAAGCCGGTGTGATTGGCTTCACCAAGGCCATAGCAAAAGAGCTTGCCCCAAGCGGCATTTGCGCCAACACAATAGCCTGTGGCACAATAGAAACCCGCATGAACGCAAACTTAAGCCTCGAAGAAAAATCCACTTTTATAGAAAGCATCCCCCTGGGCCGCTTTGGCCAACCTCAAGAAGTAGCCGCTCTGGCGTTATTCCTAGCTCACGAAGCGCCCCCTTACCTAACCGGCCAAACCATAAACCTAGACGGCGGCTTATTATAACAATTGAAACTGTAACCCCCATATGCTATAGTGAAATAAATGAGATTTTGCCACCACAGGCGAGACCTATTTCGAATTCTTTCACTACAACACAACAAAATTTAAAGTTTTTCGCTTCTTTTTCCCAAAAAAGAAGTGGCTTGCAGGGCAATATGTCCCTGCGGTCTTACCATAAGAAAGGAATGATTATATGAAAGCAATTATCCTAGCAGCAGGCAAAGGCAAGAGGATGAAGTCTAGCTTACAAAAAGTTTTGCACCCTATCTTGGGTAAGACAGTGGTGGAACATGCAGTGGCGGCGGCCATAGAGGCCGGCGCGGCAGAGGGCGACATCACCGTAGTAGTGGGCGCAGATGGTGATCAGATTAAATCTATCCTGGCCAAAGCGCATCCAGCCCTTAATTTTGCCATTCAAGACCCGCCAAAAGGCACCGGCCATGCGGCAGAATGCGGCATGGGCAAGATAGACGACGCAGACGATGTAGTCATCCTTTGCGGCGACACTCCATTGATAACAGGCGCTTTCTTGAAAGAGCTTGCCAGCTTCTTCCACGGCCAAAAAGCAGAGGCCGTAGTGGCGGCAGCCTACAACCAAAACCCTGGCGACCTGGGCAGGGTATACGCTACCGAAGGCGGCGATTTTATAGAAATAATCGAAGCAAAGGACCTCGCGCCAGACGCCGCCCATACAGACTTTATAAACACTGGCATATACATGTTCAAAGGACATGCCCTGCGCGCCGCCCTAGGCAAGGTAACCAACAACAACAACAACCAGGGCGAATACTACATTACAGATGTGCCAAAAATAATAAAAGAATCTGGCGGCATAGTTAAGGCCTTAAAAACCCACGAGAGCATGGCCACATTCTCCGGCATAAACACGCAGGTACAACTGGCAGAAGCCGCCGCCCATATGCGCCAGCGCATTAACCAGCGCCATATGGAAAACGGCGTGCGTATGCTAGACCCCGCCACCGTATACATCGACGCCACGGTTAAAATCTCGCAAGACACAGTAATCTACCCCGGCGCAGTAATAGAAGGAAAATCCACAATAGAAGAAGGCGCAATAGTAGGCCCTGGCACTCATATGAAAGACACTACCCTTGGCAAATGTGCCCATATACGCCAAAGCGTAACAGACGGCGCAAAAATAGGCGCCCATTCTACTGTAGGGCCATTCGCGTACCTGCGCCCCGGCACGGCCATAGGCGAGCATTGCCGCGTGGGTAACTTTGTAGAAATCAAAAACGCCACCCTAGGCAACGACACAAAAATGGCCCACCTAGCCTACATTGGCGACGCAGACGTAGGCAACAACGTAAACTACAGCTGCGGCGCAATAACCGCCAACTACGACGGCAAAAACAAATTCCGCACCACCATAAAAGACGGCGCATTCATAGGCAGCAACGCCAACCTAGTAGCCCCCCTAACCATAGGCGAAGGCGCATTCGTAGCCGCCGGCTCTACCATAACAAAAGACCTACCAGACGGCGCATTAGGCATAGGCCGCGCCAGGCAAGAAGAACGAGCTAATTGGAAACGGCCTTAGTGGCGAGGTAAATCGTCAGAGGCTTCGCCGGCCTTACCTCCACCCGCTTTTTTGAAAAAAAGCGGGGCAAAAAACTTTAGCATTGGATTATTTGATTTATGCCAATGCTAAAGTTTTTTTGTTTTGCTAATATACAGCCACTTACACCGAAAACAAACCACAGAAGCTCGGGGGTTGAAATTTCGTTTTGGCGAAAAACTCAGTTGGTCGGAAAATCCGACCAACTGATACTATAGTCGCCCCACCTAAAAACACTCGCATAAGGCGCAAAAAGCTTTCGCAATACAAGGAACTGAAAGCGCCGCACGCCAGCGGTACGCAAGGTTTTTGGCGACACAGCCTTCCGAGAAATTTACAAGTTATACGTGAGTGTTTTTAGACGGGGCTACTATATTTTTCTATACATACATGCACCATTTAAGTTGCTTTTTGTGGTGTATAATTTATTCACCTATGAACCTATAATGCAATTGGTGATGAAAATGTTCAGATTAGACGGTGAGAAAAAAGAAGAAAAGCTAAGCCGTACCTTCCGCATTCCAGTTAGTTTAATAGACGAGCTGGAAAAATTAGCTGCCGAGAAAGATCTTTCGGTGAATAAAATTGTAATAAAATGCATCAAATATGCACTAGACAATTTTGAAGATGAAAACTAACACCAGCGCAGGATTCTCCTATATCGAAATTGTAATGGCCGTTGCGCTTTTTTTGCTACTTGCGGCCATGGCTGCCCCTGCCATAAACCAGGGGGTTCGTAATATGGAATTTGCCCAGTCGCGGCATGGGGCGCATCTGGCGGCCAATGGGCTTATGCTGGCCGTGCGGGATGCCGTTGCTGCCGGGCAAGATGCAAACACTGCCGCGCTTCAGGCAGCGGCCAGGCATGACGCGAGCAGCTTTAGGGTATGGGTTATAGGCAGCAACCCGCGGGAAATCGCATCCCCAGGCGCGCCCTCTGCAGCCGTAGATGCGATTATCACTGGGGCGCAACCCATGGGTAGCGTTGTAGTTGCCATCATTTTCGACGCAGAAGGTAATGTGGCCGGGCGTTCTGTTGGCATGGCCATGGGCTTGGGCTTGGGCTGGCTTGTTCTGGCCTTCTATAGTGAAACAAATGAGAAACGGTCTCGCCTGCCGCACAAAGCGGCTTCGCCGCTTTCCAACAGCCAAAAAATTAACAGCCTCATGGCCACCAAACAAAACGCCGGCAGCGCATATATAATGGTGCTAATCATAACCATGGCCGTATTATCTGTGGCGGTGCTTGCCCTTGGGGTTTCTTGGCGCGCCCGCAACACAAGCGCCCGCTACAGCCAGCTTGGCAGTCTTTACCATATGGCTGTAGCTGGAAGCGAACAAGCCCTGGAAATTCTTAACCAGGGCGCGGCTACGGGTGTCGCGGCTCTTCCGCCAAATCTGGCAGAATTCTCCCAGGCAGAGCTAATTGGCTTTTTGCAGCATTTTGTAATGGAGCAGCTGCGCTCGCATTTCCCTTCTTCCCCAGCCGGCTACAGGCACAGTTGGTACATGGACCTTCATATAGATGACATCCACGACCACTACCGCATTACCACTACAATCACCCCTGTGGCCGACGGTTTCATGCTAAGAACCACCTCATATCTTTTCGTACCAGAGCATTACGACCCACCGCTGCGCGATGGCTGGACGTTTCGTGCAAATGTTACCGCAAGAATAATTTGGCAAGATATAAGATTATCTCTTGACGAGGGAGTGCTTGCAATGGTAGAGTTAAAGCGGGTTGATTAAAATGTTTTAGGGGATGATATCATTGATGTTTGCACCGGATTATTATTATGATTCTGTGTTTCTCATACCCTATGAAGACTTGCTGCAAAAGGGCATAACCGGGCTTGTTTTCGATATAGATAACACCCTCGCACCCTATGGCGAAGATTTACCCCAGGCCAAAATAGTGGCACTTTTAAACCGCCTCACAGCCATGGGCTTCCAAGTTTGCCTGCTAACCAACAACACCAACAAAAGGCTGCAAAGCTTTAACGGCAACTTGCAGCTGTACGGCATAGCCAACGCAGCCAAACCCATGACACGCGGCCTGCGCCAAGCCATGGCAAAAATGCGCACCACCGCAGAAAACACCGCCATAATAGGCGACCAACTTTTTACAGATGTATGGGCCGGCAAAAACGCCCGCGTCACCACCATTTTGGTAAAACCTTTGTCGGATAAAGATTTGCCATTTGTAAATGCTAAAAGATTATTAGAACGTTTTTTCCTTAAAAAATACTTTGCATCAATAGGAAAAAACCATGAATAATAGAGGATTTTCTTTGCTAGAGCTAGTGGTCGTGCTGGGGATTATTGCGATAATATCTGCCGCCGCAATGTTAAACTTTCGCAGTAGCGCAATGCGCGACCTTAACAACGTCTCCTTAACCCTGCAGGCCGACCTTCGCTATGCCCAGCGCTTAGCCATGATAGAAGGCAGAGAAATTGCCGTAAGTTTTGACCTCCAAAACAACAGCTACAGCATAGTAAGCCTAGCCCCTCAAATTAGAACACTACGCACAGTCCAGCTAGACAACAATATAGCCCAACTTCGAAGGACTTCACATCCCAACACAAACCAGATACATTTCCGTCCAAGAACAACTGTAAGCTACGGCTTTGAAGTAGTTTTATCATGCGCCAACAACAGATATTGGCAACGCCTTACCGCAGCCGTATCTGCCGGCCGCATAAAAGTTTTCGAGCCATCAATTGGCGATGTACAAACCGATAAATACTCATAAAAACGCAACACATTAAACACAAGGGTTTGAAAACCCTCTAATCACAACAACTATTTGCATGCACGGCATACACCCGCAAGCGGCAAAACCGCCAAAGGAGCGAGTAGGGCTTCGCCCACGCAACGGCGGGGCTTGGGGCAGTGCCCCATTTTAATGGAGGGATTAGAATGTTAACAAGCAAAGAGCTTGGGCTCAAAAATTATATGGAGGATATTGTTTTAAACAAAATGCCTGCCATACTAAGCACCATGAAAGGCATCTGCGAATGCGAGCGTTGCCATATGGACAGGCTAGCTTACGTGCTAAACAATTCGCCGCCTAAGTATATTGTTACACCAAAGGGAAAGTTATACGCCAAGCTTTCGGCCTTAGAAGGCCAGTTTGATGTAGACATAGTAAAAATAATAACCGAAGCCGCCGTGCGCGTAGACGAAAGCCCCCGCCACGACGAAGAAGACGAAGAACTACTGTAAGCCCAAAAGGGGCAAACGCCCCATCAAAATAAAAACAAGCGCGCAAAAGCGTGCACCCCGCACCAGGCCAGCCCTCGCGATCATCTGCATGCGCAGCATGCACACGCAGGCAAGGCCAAGGAAGCGAACAAGGTTTCGCCTTGCGTCGTAGCGGGGCATGGGGCAGCGTCCCATTTAAATGGAGGAATTCAAACATGATTTCAGCAGGCGAATTTAAAAACGGTATCACTGTAGAGCTTGAAGGCGGCCTTTATGTAATAAACGACTTCCAGCATGTAAAACCCGGCAAGGGCGCGGCGTTCGTCCGTTCTACATTGAAAAATTTGGAAACTGGCGCAGTTATAGAGCGCACGTTCCGCCCTACAGAAAAAATGCCAAGAGCCCATATAGACCGCAGGGACTTACAATACCTGTACTCAGACGGCGCGCTATACCATTTTATGGACAACGAAAGCTTCGAGCAGCTGGCAATTAACGCGTCCGATGTGGGCGATGCAATGATTTTTGTAAAAGAAAACGAAATGGTAAAAGTAGTGGAACATAATGGCCGCATATTTGGCATAGAACCGCCAATGATAGTAGAGTTAGCTATAACAGAAACAGAACCCGGCTTCAAAGGTGACACCGCCCAAGGCGCAACCAAGCCAGCCACTGTAGAAACCGGCGCACAAATTAAAGTACCACTTTTTGTAGAAATTGGCGAAATAGTTAAAATAGACACCCGTACCGGCGAATACCAAGGCCGCGTAAAAGAATAAAATACCAGAATACAATCCACTCTCTTGGCAATACTATAACTGTAACAGCAAGCCAAAAGGTAAGCTAGTTACAAGATACATGATACATGAGGGGAGTGAATAGTTGTGTCTAGGAATAGAAACGTAGTTCCCGAAGCCAGAGCCGCACTTGACGCGTTCAAGTATGAGGTAGCAAACGAAATTGGCGTACCTTTGAAGCAAGGTTATAATGGCGACCTCACCTCTTTCCAAAATGGATCCGTTGGTGGATACATGGTGAAAAAAATGGTAGAGGCTCAACAACGCCAAATGGCAGGTAAATAATAAAATAGAACCGTTAGAGGCATCGCCTCCAGCGCTTCCACTTGTTTTTTGAAAAAGAAGCAGAAAACTTTAGCATTGGGATTATATATTCCAATGCTAAAGTTTTTTTGGTCGATTTTTTCAAATATAACCTGAAAGATTTCGGGCGGCCAAAGTGCCGGGTTCGCGAAGCGAAGCTTATTGGATGCGGTGGAGGCGTCGGGGACGAAGCCTTAGACGGTTTTTTCTCTTGCTAATTTTCTTCCAATATTGTACAGTAGGACATAATCTTAGGACTTTTCAAAGGAGCGGATTTTATGGACTTTAAGAAGAAAGCAAGAGAATTGATTGCACAAATGACCCTAGAGGAAAAAGTCAGCCAAATGTTGCACCGTGCCGGCGAGGTAGAACGCTTGGGCGTTCCGTCGTATAACTGGTGGAATGAAGCTTTGCATGGTGTGGCCAGGGCAGGTACTGCTACCATGTTCCCACAGGCTATTGCCATGGCGGCCACTTTTGATGCAGAGCTACTTAATACTGTTGCAGATTGTATTTCTACCGAGGGTAGGGCTAAGTATCATGCTTTCCAAATTGAAGGAGACCATGATATTTATAAGGGGCTAACTTTTTGGTCGCCCAATATCAATATTTTCCGTGACCCTCGCTGGGGGCGCGGCCATGAAACTTATGGCGAAGACCCATATTTGACAACTATCCTTGGGCTGGCGTTTATTGACGGCATCCAGGGTAAAGACCCTAAGAGCCTAAAGGCCATTGCATGCGCGAAGCATTTTGCGGTGCATTCTGGCCCAGAGGCAGACCGCCACAGCTTTGACGCGCGCTGCAACGAATATGATTTGTGGAATACTTACCTGCCTCAGTTTGAGGCGGCTGTTCATGCTGGTGTGGAATCTGTAATGGGCGCGTACAACCGTACCCAAGGCGAGCCATGCTGCGGCAGCACGCTGCTGATGGAAAATATCCTGCGCGGCAAATGGGGCTTTGATGGCCATTATGTTTCTGACTGCTGGGCTATTGAGGATTTCCATAAAAACCATAAGATTACACCTGGGCCTGTTGAATCTGTTGCCCTTGCGGTGCAAAAAGGCTGCGACCTGTGCTGCGGCGATGTTATGGTAATGGCCGTAGAAGCCGTACAAAGCGGCAAACTTGACGAAAAGCTGGTAGACCTGGCAGTGGAAAGGCTTTTTGTGGCACGTATGAAGCTTGGCCTGCTTGGGGCGAAGGAAAATAAAAAATACACCAGCATCCCCTACGATGTTCTAGACAGCGACGAGCATAACAAACTTAACCTAGAAATGACCCGCCGTGCGCCCGTTCTGCTTAAAAACGACGGCGCGCTGCCACTGGACTTTAAAAAACTAAAATCCATTGCAGTTATCGGGCCAAACGCGGATAGCCGCCGTGCTCTTGAAGGCAACTACGAGGGCACATCTTCCCGCTATGTAACTGTGCTGGAAGGCATACGCGATATAGCAGAAAAGACCGGCACAAAGGTTATGTTCGCAGAAGGCTGCCATCTGTATAAAGAGCGCACAAGCAACCTATCATTCAATGATAACCGCATTGCAGAGGCCCTTGCCGCCACACGCAATGCAGATGCCGCCATCGTGGTGCTTGGCTTAGATGCAGATATCGAAGGCGAAGAAGGCGACACAGGCAACGAATTCGCCAGCGGCGATAAGCTTGACCTTAACTTCCCTGGCCGCCAGCAATATTTGCTGGAAAAGGTAAAAGAAGTTGCAGGCAAAAAGCCTGTAATCCTAGTGTCTATCACTGGTTCGGCCATGGCAGTAACATGGGCAGACCAGCATGTTAACGGCATTTTACAGGCGTTTTACCCAGGCGCGCTGGGCGGCCAGGCAATTGCAGAAATTATTGCCGGTAAAGTAAACCCTGCAGGTAAGCTTCCCGTGACCTTCTACAAATCCACAGACGACCTGCCACCTTTCTGGGACTATAATATGGAAAACCGCACCTACCGCTACTTTAAAGGTGAAGCCCTGTATCCATTCGGCTTTGGCCTAAGCTACACAAAATTTGCTGTAGACGCAGTAAAATACGACAAAAAAACCAAAACAATAACCGCCACCGCCAAAAACGTAGGCAAAGTAACCGGCCGCGAAGTTATCCAAGTTTATATAGAATCCCCTGGCCAAAAAGAAAACTACCGCCTAGTGGGCGTAGCGCCAATCCAAGTGCCCGCAGGCAAATCCAAAAAAGTAAAAATTAAACTAGCCTGCGATAGCTTCCAACGCCGCGACTGGAAAGGCGATTTGTTCGACCTACCTGGCAAGCATATCTTACATGTGGGCGTGGGCCAGCCAGATAAAAGAAGCGTAAAGCTCTCTGGCGTGCCTTCAGTTGCTGTCGAGGTTGAGCTGAAGTAGTTTTGTGATTTCCGAAGAACTTCAATTATTTCGAGTCAGTTGGTGCCATTTTGGCACCAACTGACTTTTTTCCTTTACTTTGGCGAACAAATCCGCTATGTTCGCCATAGCATAGTATAGTGAAATAAATAAGAAACGGTCTCGCCCTAGCGACACCTGAAACGCCGAGATAAGGCGTTTCAGGCGTTTTTGCCGCGGCAGGCGAGACCACTTTCGAATTGTTTCACTATACTTCTTTCGAAATTGTGCTTTTCAATTTCGAAAAAGTTTCATTTTCAATCCTTTACTTCTTCTAAAATCACGTTTTTGTGATTTCAGAAGAACTCTACTATAAACCAAAGCCATCCACAGCCCCGGAGGAAAAAATGCAATTATCTAAAAATATCCGCCGCCTGGTATCTACAAAGGGTTCTGCCGCGTATTTACTGGCCACATCCGGCGGCCACACGCTAATAGACACCGGTTCACCCACCGCCAGCCGTGGCATAATGAACGAGCTATCCAGCCTGCAAATCCATTCCCTTTCCAAAATTTTGCTAACCCACCACGACCCAGACCATATCGGCAACATATCCGTGCTGCAGCAAACATACAATTGCCCCGTGTACATCCATTCCCGAGACATCCCCTATATCCAAGGCACAAAACGCCGCACCACCACGAAAGCAATCTTCAGCTACCTGCTACAAATAAATACCTGCGCAACCCTAACTCCCTTAGAAAACCAATCCTTTGAAGATATCCAAATAATCCACACACCCGGCCACACACCGGGGCATACTTGCTTCCTGTTTGAAGACTTCCTGTTTACTGGGGATTTTTTCCGCCTGCCATGGCTAAGGCTACTGCCATACCACAAGCGCACCGGCTGGAAAACAGCAGAAATCGCGGAACAACTCTGCAACAGCATAAAGCTGCCCTTCAAATGGGTATGCCCTGCGCATTTTATGCCACAGCGGTTTTAAAAAGCATAGCAAAAAGCCCTAGACATTAAATTTCTAGGGCTTTTATTCTCTTGCAGAGGCACGGAAATGCCCGTTGTTTGCACTGTTTTCGAAAATACAGCCCCATTGCCTAAATATTTTTTACCCACATAGCAGGGCGCAGGTATGTGTAATTGTTTGGCGCATATGCCATTAATCGGATTAACTCTTATGTCGCCAACCAAAAATAAATTGGATGTAAAAAATTGTTTATTTTGTCGCTACACTGTTTGCCACAGATTCATCTAAATCAAATAAAGACAAATATTCGTTGTTTTTTTTTGACAAATATATCAGTTTGTTCGGGACGCTGTTTGAGCCATTAAAAAATATCATGATTGCGAAAAATAATAATACAATGGAAATGATGATATGCGTGATAAATTCATTACCCTCAACACTCACGAAAGGGCTTGTAGTAAGTTGTAAGACCCTCGGTAAGATTTCAAGACTTAATCTATTTATAATTGCGTAAATAGCAACTGCCGTTGATGCACATAAAAGAATTAAGGAAAGTGCAATATTACATGGCGTTTTGTTTATGAAACTGGTGTTATCTGGGTCATAAGATGTTTTTGTAGCTTTTTTTATTTTTATTCTCCCATCCAACTTCCCAGTAACAGATATTGCATTTTCCTCATTGCCCGAATGCAAAACCCTAACACAAATTCCATCGTGTTTCTGCATGGCATCAAAGGACAACTCATACCCCTCTTGTTCCTTTTCAGAAAATATAATGGTTTTTCCTAAATCTGGTGTGGAGATGTAGGATATGCTGTATATTTCAATTTCGGAAGGGATGCTAACGACAATTGGCGTAGCTTTCAGTAAATCATTCGTTCTTATTGATTGGCGTCCTGCGTTCCAGAAGAAAACACGTGTTTCCGTCAGATTAACTATAAGACTGTTCTTGTAATAGACTTTGAGATCCCTAAATTCTGATTCTAAGGTTGTAATGATTTTTCTACTTCGTGTAAAAAATTTGGGTTTTTTCCTCTTTGTGAGAAGAAGAGAGATGATAAACAAAATTAAACTTAAAATAGGGCCAAGCACTGCACTGATAATAATATTATATGAGTAAAGCCATTCGAGAAAAGCCATCCCTATATCCTCCCTATGGTCTTGTTGTTTTTTCTTCGCCTTGCTTATTATTATACTCTGTGTTATGCTCCATGCAAGCCGCACTTAACTGCATATATTTTTTATAAGAAAGGATATGTTGTATATATGCCGCATATAAAAACAAGAGAAGGACAACGTAAATCTGTTGTGCAAGAAAAAGCAAAAGCTCGACAAGCTGAACTCGACAAGCATAAAAAATGGTTGTTTGATGGTTTTCCAGATGTCCCACATACTAGCCCCGTTATTGGCAAGCGGATTGAAAAAGAAAGGACTGCGAAGAATTTAACAAAAATTGAACTTGCTAAATTGTTGAATGTAGACAGGGGGACAATCGCTCGCTGGGAACAAGGGGACATTCCGCAACTTAGGGATATGCTCTTACTATGCAAGCTATTTGATTGTGAAATTGGTTATTTGCTTTGCGAGCCTCGCTACGGTGAATCAAAAACCATTACAGTAGCCGCAGCGTGTGAAACAACGGGGCTAAGTGACGCAGCAATAAAAACCCTGCAATTTTGGAATAAAGTTATTAAGATTGAATACCACAAGGATGGGCGAGAGAAAAAACGCTCGGCACATAATAAAGACGGCACTCCATTTGTGTTTAAAAACCCACTTCACGCTATGAGCTTCCACCTGGCAGGAAAGGTTTTATATTTTGATCAAGAGTTAGCAGCATTAAATTTTCTTATTGAACAAGGAACGCATTTAATATCAGACAATGAAGATTATAGTTTTTTTCGCGGATTATATGCTTTTCTCCAACAAGATGTAGAGTATTTTTCCGAGGGTGAGTATAATCCCACCCATGAAGGAGATACGATTCACGCAAGCCTATTTCGACATCCTAACAAAGAGCCTGAGCGGGTTATAAATAATCATGAAATGTACGTTAAAGCCTTCGAAAATGGGAACGAAACAAAGAAACGGATATTGTTTAGCAGAATTAAAGATGCAGAGCGGCTGCACCTAATGGACGCATTATCTATGCTAAGGGATATAGCTAAAAAGGAGGCAACCAATGGCAAACATTAGACAAATAAAAGGCAAAACCGGCACATCCTACCAAATAACCGTAACCCATGGCCGGGATATGAACGGCAACATCTACGCTCATTTTATAGCCCGGGCCGATGAACAGGCCGCAAAATCCATTGCAGATGCCATTTTACGCCAGCCCAAAAAGCCCGTTTCTGCCACTAAGACATTATTTGCAAAAACGGCATTTTGAAACTATTGTGCGTTAAATGTGCGTTAAATCGCATCAACAATCAATATTCCAACAAATAACAAAACCCGCTAACCATTATGGCTAGCGGGTTATTTCATCTTGCGGAGGCAGGATTTGAACCTACGACCTTCGGGTTATGAGCCCGACGAGCTACCAGGCTGCTCCACTCCGCGGCGGATAAAGCCATTCTAACACAACCATAATAAAAAAGCAAGAAAATCAAATCGTCTTTACCTGACATTTTCTAACAAACTGCCGGCATCATTAAAAATAATTGAGCCGAATAAGCAACAACACCGCCAAATGCGCCGGGTAGGCCGCGTAAAAAAACCATTTTAATCCGGGCCCGCGCTTGCCATTGTACAGCAACACCAGCACCACACCCACAAGCGTAGCCGGGATTAACATCAGCTCAAGCGTATCCACCGCACGGGCATAAGGCACATCCAGCAGCCAATACCTAAGCGCCGCCTGCACCACCCAGCGTTGCTGCCATAAGCAAAGCAGCACCATGGCCGCAACCCGCTTATTAAAATCCTTAAACCAATACATAGCAAAAATAAACACCACGCCATAGGCCGCATAATCCGTAGAGAACCACCGCGCCAACCACGCAGCAGCCACCACTGGCAGCGGCGTGAGCAGCCACATTTTTTCATCTGCTATCTTGTACAACGTAATGGCCAGCCCGCCCAAAAACAGCGTATAAAAAATATTGGTATTATTGAAAAAGTCCACACCCCACGGGATATCCGCCCGGCGAAGCGTCCAATCAAAAAACGGCTCGGAAATAATGGCAAACGCCCCAAGCCTAGCCAAAAACCAACCTGGGCTTTTAGTATGCCTAAAGCCCTCTGCAACCAAATAAACAAAAATAGGAAACGCCACCCGCCCAATAACCCGCAAAACAAAAAACTCCTGATACGGAAAAAGCGCCGCTCCAGTATGGTCTATAACCATAGTAACAAGCGCAATAACCTTCAAATGAAATACTGTCATATGGGCCTCCTAAGTATGTCGCAAAACCGTAAGAGGCATTGCCGCCTCCACTTATTTTTTGGAAAAAAGAAGCAAAAAACTATAATTTTCATTAAGCGTGGTACCATACGGTACCATAATTCTGGCAAAATGGTACCGTATGGTACCATTTTTTAAGTAAAAAGTAACCTTTTTGCCTACTTTCGTTAAACCATTGCCGCTATAAAGCCGCTATCTCAGCCACTTTTCGCAAAAATAATAAATTCAAATTTATTTTAAAGTTTATGCAAATCCCCTAAAGCCTCCGCCAGCCTCGCAAATTCTTCCATGCCCAAGGCTTCACCCCTTACACTTGGGCTTAACCCGCATGATTCTATCGCGGCTGCAAGCTGCTCTTTATTCTCCCCAAAGCCTGCTGCAAATAGAGCGTTCAGCAGAGTCTTTCGCCGCTGGCCAAATGCGCCATGTATTATCCGGAAAAATATTTCCCTATCCACATCCACTGGCGGCTTGTTTAAAATTTCTAAATGGGCCACGGCAGAATCCACCCCTGGCCGCGGCAGGAAGCAGTTAACCGGCACATTCGCCGCCACACTAACCTTCGCATGATACTGCACCGCCAGGGTAAGCGAGCCGTAATCCTTTGTGCCAGGCTTGGCCGCCATGCGCTGGGCAACTTCTTTTTGTAGCATAATCGTGATAGAACGAATGGACAGCGGGCTTTCCAGCAAGCTTAAAATCACCGGCGTGGTAATGTAATATGGCAAGTTAGCCACTACTTTCACATCGCGCCTTGGGGGCAAAATAGCCGCTAAATCCACCCGCAGGATATCATCTTGCACAAGGCTAAAATTCTCCCTGCTGCCAAACAAATCCCCTAACACACCCACTAGCTGCTTATCCAGTTCCACAGCCACAACTTGCCCGGCTTCGCCAGCCCTTTCTAAAATCCCTTGGGTAAGCGAACCAATACCCGGGCCAATTTCCAGCACAACATCCCCTTCTTGGACATCTGCCGCTTTCAAAATTTTTTCACAAACATGGGCGTCTATCAAGAAATTCTGCCCTAGTTTTTTCTTTGCAGTAAGGCCATAGCGCAGCATAATCTGCCGCACGCCTGCATGGGTGACTAATTCTTTGATAAAATCACCTCATCCTTTGCCCTGCAATAATTTAGCCCATACCCCATGCCCAAAAGCACGAAGAAAACCCCCGTAGAGCCTACGGTGCTGTCTGTAGCCATGCTGCTCATTACAAAACCGCTAACCGCCGCCAAAAGCCCAAGTCGCAAGCCATAAGAGAACATCTGCTCGCCCTTAGATTTAACCAACGAAACAAAAGTAGTAAACATATAATGGAAAAACAGCCCAAACAGCAAAATGGCAGAAATCCCGCCAGTGGTCACCCATGTTTGCAGGAAGATATTATGCGCTTTATCCACGGTGGTTGCTGCATTGAAAAACCTTTGGGCACTAACAATGTCATGGTTTGGGAAAGCGCTGGTGAAAGTATCCGGCCCGCTGCCCGCAATCACACGCCGCGGCATTAGCGGAAATGTTCGGGACCATATATACCCCCGGTTAGACCCCCATGTCTCCCGCCCATAAAAGCCCCACGCCGGTACCGGCACAGATAAATCAATATAATCATTCCTGCCGGGCCGTATGACATGTATCCTGCCATCGTACAAGGTTAGAATAAAATTGTTAAACAAAACATCACCCCGGGCAGATATAACAGAAACATTGCCATACCCAGGCACATAGTACAAGCTTGCAGGCGGCGTAATTTGTCCGCCTTCTGTGTTAAACAATGGCGAGCCTTCCCCTACAAACGCTGTGTCATTGCCGGCTGCATCTACTATGGTATACACATTTTGCTCTATGCCCGGCACATATTCTCTTATAACAATGCTATAAACCTTTTCACCATCACGAAAAACCTGCATGGTGTCGCCCTCTGTTACAAAGTTGTACCCTGTGGTTGTTTCTGCCCGCATGGCATCTCCCATGCGGTTAAACAAAAATGTCACCCTATCATTAAGTGGCGGCACAAATAAAATAGCAAGCAACATTGAAGCAACAACAGCCACCGTACCGATACCAGTTACCTTAGCCAGCTTACCAAGCTTTTCTGGCTCGTCACCCCTGCGCCTGTTAATAAACCCAGCTAAAAACGTAACCGCCAGCACTCCAACCGCCGCAACAATACCAACCAGCCCGCCTAAGCTACTGCTGCCAAAAACACTAAGCAACATAAGCCCGCCAGCCACCAAAAACAATATCCGTACATAAAACTTACCGTCATAAGTAAGCGCCGCCAGCAGCAAAAGCGGACTTAGCATAGCTGTATACTTACCAAAAGTATTAGGGTTAAAAAGAGTGCCGTGGGCAATATCAAAAACCGTAGACATATGCCATTCCCCCCCAGGTATAACAAGCCGCACAGCCAGCCCAGAATCAAAAAAATCAAACCCAAAAAGCTGCCCAGCCCCAATAGCCCCCATTACAATAGAAGAAAAAATCAACCCATACATTAAAACCTTAGCAAACTTAACCTCGCGTACATAATTAATAGCCCCAAAAAATACCACAATATAGGCCATCCACATAAACATACCCTCGCTGCGATCTGCAGTGCCAAACAAAGATGTGCGAGTATAGCTTGAAGCAATCACGGAAATAATCACCATAACCAAATAAGCACATGACAAAAACACCGGCGGCTTAGCAAAAATCTTTTTAAAATCCGGCATAACCCCTGCAGTAGCAGCCTCGCTAACAAGATAAAACCCAATTACCACTGCCGCTAAATAAACCAGCATACCCTTCCAATAGGTAAAAACATCAACAATACGCCCCTCGCTATCATGGGGAATAATCCCCACCAGCTCTAAAGGTACATTAACCTCAACAGCTCTTGCAACAAGCGGCATAACTGCCACCACCAGAAGCAGCATAGCACCAACCAATATATCCGAAAACTGAACCTGGTTATTTTTCTTTTTAGCCATAGTATGGTATCCTCCGTATAGTTGAACAAGAAGCAAAAATTTTTAAAGAATAGACTTCTTCCGAAATTACGTTTTTTAATTTCGGAAGAGTTACATTTTCAATATTTTGCTTCTTCTGAAATTGCGTTTTTTGCAATTTAAGAAGAACTCTAATGTAAAATTTTTTACTGTGGGCAAAGCCACATAATCTTAACCTTAAATCTTGACAATTATACATCACTTTGTCTTGGATGTGAACATATGAGAATTTTTTGGAAGCAACTTTTCTTGCATTTGGGTATTTTGGTGGTTAGCCTCAGTTTTTTGGGGCTTGTTTTGGTGCAGGGAATTAGGGGGCATTTAACAGACAGGCGTATTGCAGAGCTTACTACACTTGCACAGCGTATTGCATATTCTGTAGAAAATATTGCGGAATATGGGATTTTTAATTTACAGCCCCTTGGGATTGAAATCATGAATTTATACCATTATTTAGATGCCACGGTTATTTTACTTAGTACGGATTTTACCGTGCTATTAGCGCATGGGTTACCAGAAGGAGTCACTGCAGATATTCCGCTACCAGAGCTTGTACCTGTAATGGAGGGTGAGATTGTTATAGTTTATGGTTCTGCAAACCACCCGGCGCTTGAGCCGCTGCTGGTTGTAGGTTACCCATATAGGTTTAATAACCAGGTAGCTGGAGCTGCGCTGGTTGGCGTTTCTATGGAGGAATTAGAATCCACAATAGATGAAATGTACCGCCTTACTATCATGTCTCTTGTGATAGTTGGGTTTATTGCGTCTATTTTTATTTACCTTTCTAGCCGGGCTATAAGTAAGCCATTGCGTAAAATAAATGCCGCAGCGGCTGTAATTGCCGGGGGTAACTTTGAAGAGCGCATACCTGTAAGGCATACCAGCAATGAAATTGACCAGCTGGCAGAAAGCTTTAACTCCATGGCAGAAAGCCTGCAAGAGCAAGAAAAAATACGCCGTGTTTTTATTGCTAATATTTCTCATGATATACGTTCGCCACTTACATCTATGCGAGGTTTCCTTACAGCCATGCAAGACGGCACAATCACGCCAAGCCAACAACCACGCTACCTGGAAATTGTTTTGGATGAATCCGAGCGTCTGATAAAACTCTCCAACAATATAATGGACATTAACCTGGTGCAAGATGCAGAAATTAAACTGCAGAAAACAAATTTTGATATAAACCAGTTAATACGAAACACCATACTAGGCTTCGAAGCTCGCGCCACTCAAAAACGCCTCATGATAAATAGCCATTTTACCCACCCCACAGATACAGTAAACGCAGACGAAGATAAAATCCGCCGCTGCCTATACAATTTAATAGACAACGCCGTAAAATTTACCCAAGAAGGCGGCGAAATTACAATAGAAACCAGTATAACTGGCAGCAGCGATAAAGTTATAATATCCGTAAGCGATAATGGGCCAGGTATTTCGCAAGAAGAGCAAAAACGCATATTCGACCGCTTTTACAAAGGTGACCCTTCCCGTGGCGAAGATAAAATGGGAAGCGGCCTTGGCCTGTCCATTGTAAAATCATTCATACGCGCCCATGGGGAGAATATTAAATTAGAAAGTTCTCCCGGTGGTGGCTGTCATTTTAGTTTTGCACTGCCACTAGTGGATAATTTGTTTATTAGTAGTTGATAACCCGAAAAACTTTCCACTTTTTTTATTGCTTATCAACATCCCTTTTGATATATTATTAGTAAAATAACTTAGATAACGCCTAAGTTATTAACATCATGTTGATAACCATGTGGATAACCCACAGAAAGAGGTCAAACGCTATGAAATCACAAGACAGCAACCTTATAGAATTATGGCAAAGAACCCTACCAATCCTACAAAACTCCATGACGCCGGTAGTGTACGAAGCCCACATAGCCCCGATACAACCATTTTCATACGAAAACGGCATCCTGACCTTAAAAACTGAAAGTAATTTCTTTAAGCATGAAATAATTATTAGGTATTTGCCAGAAATCACGCGCTCCTTGCGTTCTGTAGCTAATTTTGAGATTGCAGACGTAATGATAGTATCACCAGATGATTTCGACGGCGGCAACATGGTAAAAGAGCATAAACGTAGCCAATATTATGAAAAAACCAACCTTAGGCAAAAATATATTTTTGGCACATTTGTTAAAGGAAAATGTAACGAGCTTGCCTATGCTGCCGCCCTAGCCGTGGCAGATACACCAGGCGTTAACACATATAATCCATTGTTCCTATACGGTGGCGTTGGCCTTGGTAAAACTCATTTAATACATGCTATTGGCAACCAAATACTAGAGCATGACCCAGAAACTAAAGTCATGTACGTATCCAGCGAAACATTCACCAACGAATTTATCCGCTCTATCCGCGAAAACACCACGCAAGCCTTCAAAAATAAATATCGTGAATGTGATGTTCTTCTGGTAGACGACGTACAATTTCTTATGGGCAAAGTAGAAACCCAGGAAGAACTTTTCCACACTTTTAACGACCTACACAGCGCAAACAAGCAAATAATCCTAACCAGCGACCTGCCGCCAAAAGACCTAACCGGCCTAGAAACCCGCCTCACATCACGCTTTGCAGCAGGCTTGATAGCAGATATCACCATGCCAGACTACGAAACACGTACTGCCATATTAGAAAAAAAATTAGCCGTAGAAAGAATGGAAATACCAAAAGAAGTAAAAGAATTTATAACAAACAACATAGTATCCAACATACGAGACCTTGAAGGCGCCCTAAACAAAGTAATGGCCTATGCAAAATTAACAAACAAAACAATAAACCTGGAACTAGCCGAAACAGCCCTAAAAGACCAACTTGTAGGCCGAGTAAAGCCAGAAATAACCATCCCTTACATCCAAAAGATAGTAACCAAACATTTTAAAGTTACAATAGAAGATATATGCGGCCGTAAACGCACCCAAGCCATAGTTTTACCCCGCCAGATAGCAATGTTCCTATCCCGCAAGCTATTAGATGTAAGCCTACCAGACGTAGGCCGCAACTTCGGAGACCGCGACCATTCCACAGTAATCCATTCATGTGAAAAAATCCAGGGAGAAATGGATATGGACGAGAAGCTAAGGTTATTGGTAGATGAGTTAGAGACGCGGATTAAAGGTGAGTAAAAACCGTCAGAGGCTTTGCCTCCGACACCTCCACTTCTTTTTTGAAAAAAAGAAGCAAAAAACTTTAACATTATTTTGTTTATAAGATGTTAATAGAAAGCATTGACTTTTGTGGATTGTGGATTGTATTGATAAGTACATGCAATATGCACAGGAAATTTACAGGATTGTCAACTGTACAAAGTTAGCGATGGCACGGCTTGGTGGGGGTTATCTACGTATCCACAGCCCCTACTACTACTGCCACTAAAAATAATAATATATATATGAGGTGCGCTTATGATTTTTACATGTGATAAATTTCAACTGCAAGATGCCCTAGGGCTAGTGTCTCGTGTTGTTTCTTCACGGACTACCATGAGCATATTGGAATGTGTGCTAGTTACTGCCACGGCAGATGGCATTAGCCTTACCGCCAGTGATAAAGAGCTTACTATCCAAACAAAGCATATTACCGCAGAGGTTGATTCTGTAGGTTCTGTGGCTTTAGATGCCAAACTATTTTCAGATATTGTTAGAAAACTGCCTGGTGATTTTGTCACCATTGAAATTGACGAAACTAACACGGCACTTTGTAAAAGTGGCCGCAGCAGCCTAAAAATTGTTGGCCTACCAGGTGAAGAATTCCCGCTGCCAGACGTTAATACTATAAAAAGTGAGAATGGGGTTTCATACACATTAAAATCACATATTTTAAAGGATATGATTAAGCAAACTATTTTTGCAGTGTCACTTGACCAAAGCCGCCCTGTGCTTACAGGTGAACTTATGGCAATCAAGGATAATGCGTTACGCATTGTTGCTGTGGATATGTTTAGGATATCTTACGCGGCGCAGCTTCTTGAAGGGGATTTTGCAGATGCAGATGCTGTTGTGCCAGGTAAGGCATTAAATGAGCTTAGCCGTATTCTGCCTGGGGCTGGCCAAGGTGAAGACGAAGAGGCTGTTGTCAATTTATTCTTTACAGATAAAAATGTCGTGTTTGAAAATGATACCTTCACAATGGTGTCTAGCCTATTGGAAGGGGATTTTGTAAGATATGACCAGATTTTTAACGAAGATTTTGCAACTCTTGTAACTGTAAACCGGGCAGCTTTATTAAGCGCATTTGAAAGGGCAATCTTAGTTGCGGTAGAAAACCGTATGCCACCAACCAAGCTAGAAATCAATAATAACGACCTTCTGATATCTGTACAAAACGAGCGCGGCCAAGTAAACGATGGCCTACCATGCGACACAGATGGCAACGAGCTTACCATACATTTTAACCCTAGATATTTTATAGAGGCGCTTAAAGCCATTGATACAGAAAATGTAATGCTAAGGTTTAACTCGCAGCTTAGCCCATGTATTATAAAAGGTGTAGACAGCAATGTAGATTGCAAATATCTAATAGTGCCACTTAGGCCGCCGGCATAAATTTAATGTACATTAAATCCATTGCCGTTAACGATTTCCGCAACCTGCGCGTTAGCGAAATTGAATTAAGCCAAAATATAAACATCATCCATGGAAATAATGCACAGGGTAAGACGAATTTCTTGGAGGCTGTTTATTTTTGTGCCTTGGGGAGGTCGCTAAGGGCGGCTTCAGATGTGGAGCTTGTAAATTTTGATGCAAAATCGGCCAATATAAGGGCAGAAGTTGTGCGCGGCGCTGTATCTAGCAGAATGGACATGTACCTAGAAAAACAGGGTAATAGGGCTAAAAAATATGTATCTGTAAACCGTGTACCAATACGACATATGAAGGATTTATTTGGCCGCATTTTGGTAGTAATGTTTACCCCTGAAGATTTACAGCTGATAAAATCCGGCCCGGCAGAGCGTAGGCGTTTTATGGATTTAGAAATCTGCCAGCTATCCCCCATATATTACAGCGAACTTAAAGAATACCATCGCGCCCTAAAGCAGCGAAATGCCCTGCTAAAATCCCTACAAAAAGATAAATCACAAACAGACAGCCTAGAAATATGGGATGAACAACTATGTAAACATGGCAGCAAAATAATGCAAACTCGCGAGAGTTTTATAAATAAAATAAGCGATGCTGCGGCTATAATCCATAAAAATATAACCAGCGGCAAAGAAACTCTAAAAATAAACTATATCCAAAATATAACAGAAAACTATCTAGAAGAAATGGCAAAATCCCATACCAGAGATATCTACCAAGGTTCAACCTCACGTGGTATCCACAAAGATGATATAAAATTTACCATAAATGAAATCCCAGTGCGCAACTTTGGCTCACAAGGCCAGCAAAGAACCGCCGCCCTATCCGCCAAGCTGGCCGAAATTGAAATAATAAAACAAAGCACCGGCGAAAGCCCAATACTTCTGCTAGACGATGTGTTATCCGAGCTGGACAGCCACCGCCAAAAATTTCTGCTGGAGGAAATTGTAGACTTGCAAACTATAATAACCTGTACCGGCGTGGAAGATGTATTAAAACTAGACAATGGATACACAACTATGGTAATGGACGCAGGCTGCATAAAAATGCATTAAGGTTAATTTTTACAAAAAACGGTACCATACGGTACCATAATTGCTGAAAAATGGTACCGCATGGTACCATTTTTTTGGCCAAAACGACCATTTTGTATATATATTCAACCTGTATTCAACAAAAAATCAGCTAAACATCAGCATATTATAGTGAAATAAATGAGAAACGGTCTCGCCCGAGCGGCACCTGAAACGCCGAGATAAGGCGTTTCAGGCGTTTTTTCCGCGACAGGCGAGACCGATTTCGAATTATTTCACTATATCAAAAACATGATATTCAAACATGATTATTTTTTAATATAATCATGCAATTTCGCTTTGAAATCATCAATAGACGTGCAAGCCTTGCCATCGATAAACCCATGTTTTGCGCCATTAACGAGCATGCCCATGCTATAGATAGACAGCAAAAAGCCATTAAAACATATGTTGACCAGTTCATCTATTGAGATTTCGCCAAAAAAGCCTTGTATAAGCGATTTGTCAAAGCCAGTCCAGAAGATGATATAGGTGTAATCTACACATACAGGGGCTAAAACAGAGGCGGCAAAGTCGATAATATGCAGCTTGCCGCCGGGGCTGTATAAAATATTACAATCCGCCATATCCCCATGGCAAAAAACCAAATCATTTTTGCATATCTCCAAAGAGCGAATATATTCGCTTCGCCCTTCAAGGAAGGCTTTTTGGTAGCCAAGGCTGGTAAGCCAGCCGTTGTACCCTTCCTCTATTACGGTTTCTGGGTATTTGATACCATTAAATGGCTCGCAAGATGTGTTTAGTTGGTCTGATATTTCGCGCAGTTTTTGGCCTATGGTGCATTTTTCTGCTGGAGTTAAGCTGTTAAATATTTGCCCTAATTCTACAGAATCAATAAATTCGCTTACAATGTATGGGAAGTTGTATTTGTCCTGCATTATGCCGCTGGCAAGTATTTTTGGTGTCGGCACGCCAATGGAAATGGCTCTGGATTGCCCATATAGTTCTGTATCGTAATAAAGTTCGCCTTTAAGCCCGGAATCGCTGGGCGGGAAAATTTTAACTATATAATTGCCGGCTTTAAACACAGCATTGCTACCCAGCCGCGCAGATAATGCGCCACTAAATGGCAAAGACTCCCGCAGAAAAATATTTTCTATCAGCGGCCTAAAAACATCGGGCTTAAGCTTTAAATCTTCCCAAGACTCTTTGCCATCAATTTTTTCTGAAAAAAACATTGGCTAGCTCCATCTATACAAGCGATTTCTCAATAATAACTATGCTATGCTGTAGCTGGTCTGTTAAATTTACGATGTTTATATCATTTACTACAGCGCCGTGTTTTTTTATTGCTTTTTCTGCCTTGGCCAGTTCTTCTGTTATGTTTTGGCCTTTCATGGCTAGTAGGCGGCCGCCGTGTTTTACTAGAGGCAGGGTGTATTTGGCCAGCTTGTCCATTGGGGCTACGGCCCGGGCTGTACATATGTCAAATTGGCGGTTTTTTAGTTCTTCTGCGCGGGTGTGGATGCATTCTGCGTGGATGTTTATAGCTGCGGTGGCTTCTGCCAAAAATTTTATGCGCTTGTTTAGGGAGTCTATTAGGGTTAAGGTTATGTTTGGGCGCATTATGCCCAGAACCACCCCTGGGAAGCCCGCACCTGTGCCTATATCTGCCAGGGTTAGTGGCTGGTTTGGGATATGCGGCAGCAGCGTTAGGCTGTCTATTATATGTTTTACGGCAAAACCGACCTCATCTGTGATGGCGGTTAGGTTCATTACTTTGTTTTTTTTCAACACCAATTGTTTGAAGGCGTTTAGTTGGCTGTATTGGGTTTGGGTGATTTCTATGCCGTTTTTGGTGGCCCAGTTTTTTATTATTTCCATGGCTGTATCTCTTGTTCTACTTTACATATTTTCCATATGCCGTTTTTGTCTGGCTCTTTAATCATGCGAAAGTGTAGCAAGCGTCGGATGTTTCGTGCTGGGTCTTCTACATATAGGCTGCGGGTTAGGCAGTTTTTGGGGGTGGCGGCGTAGGTGGCCATTGTTACCCACTTTACTGAAGTTAGGCTTGACAAAAACACCTCCCGCAGCTCGTTAAGGTCCAGGCTGGATGAATATACCTTGCTTACAAATGCCCAAGCCTCGTTTGGGTTTGCTTTTACCGCCTCTATAAAATTTAGGGCTATTTGGCGGCTTTGGCTGCGCGAGATATGCACCACGCCTTTTTTGGCGTACACTTGGGGTTGGTGGTTTTTTATGTTTAATGTGGGAAACAAAGAGATTCCTCCAGTTTTCATTATTTATGTAGGAAGAATATCTTCCCTACACTGTATGCTTTGTGGATTTTAAATGTACCATCAGAATGCTTAAATCTGCGGGGCTTACGCCAGTTATCCTGGATGCTTGGCCTAGGTTTTCTGGGCGCAGGGCGGTTAGTTTTTGCCTGGCCTCTACGCGTAGGCTGGGGATTATCCCGTAATCTATGCCGGGGGGGATTGGCTGGGCTTCCATTTTGCCAAAGGCTTCTGCCTGGGCCATTTGCAGCGAGATATAACCCTCGTATTTTACCTGGATGTTAACCTGTTCCTTAACGGCTTCTTGGATGAATGGCGGCAAATGCCCAAGCTCTGGGGCTGGGATGATTTCTAGCATATCGAAATAACTAAGCTCTGGGCGTTTTATTAAGTCTGTTAGCTTCATGCCTGATTTTAGCAGAGAACTACCCTTCTTGTGAAGTAGGGGGTTGGCTGCGTCTGGGCCTATGCTTATTTTGCGGATGCGGGCTATTTCGGCTTCTATTGCCGCGGTTTTTTGCAGGAAGAGCTGGTACTGCGCCTGGGGGATTAACCCGGCGGCATGCCCCTTTGGGCTAAGGCGAATGTCTGCATTGTCTTGCCGCAGCAGCAGGCGGTACTCTGCCCGGGATGTCATCATGCGGTAGGGCTCGGTTGTGCCTTTGGTTACCAGGTCGTCTATCAGCACGCCTATATAGCCTTCTGCCCGGGTTATAGTAATGTTTGCACCTGCGGCATTTAGCCCGGCGATTAGCCCCTGGGCGGCAGCTTCTTCGTAGCCGGAAGAACCGTTTATCTGCCCCGCGAAGAACAGCCCATCAGTGGATTTTGCTTCAAGCTGTAAGGTGAGCATGGTGGCGTCTATTGCATCGTATTCTATTGCGTAGGCCGGGCGCATTATTTCGCAATTCTCTAGCCCGGGTACGCTGCGGTAGACTTCTTCCTGAATATCTGCCGGTAGCGCGCTGGACATGCCCTGTACGTACATTTCGGCGGTGTCTAGCCCTTCTGGCTCTATAAAAACCTGATGGCGTTCTTTATCTGCGAAGCGGATTATTTTATCCTCTATGGAGGGGCAATAGCGCGTGCCTGTGGCTTTTATTTCGCCGCTGTACATGGCAGAGCGGGTTATGTTTTTTTTGATTATCTCGTGAGTGGTGGGGGTGGTGTAGGTTAGATGGCACGGCACCTGCGGCAGGGCCGGGAATGAGTTTTGTAACTGGCCGCGAGGCGTGATGGTGGCCTCACTCTGTGCTATCACGGAATCGCCCTCCGCTATGAGCTGGCTGTGAGATGTATCTAGAGCTTCAAATACATTCCCACGGGGTCGCCCGCCGCCAGGCGTGGAGAATGAGAAGGGGACTATGTTTTGGTCGCCTTCTTGGGGGGACATTTTAGAGAAATCTATGCTGCGGCGGTGGATTCTGGCTGGTGTGCCGGTTTTGAAGCGCTGGGTGGTGAAGCCTAGTTTTGCTAGGGAGGCTGTTAGCTTTGTTGAAGCGCGCAGGCCGTTTGGGCCGTTGTGGTTGATGGTTTCGCCGTATAGGCAGCGGGCATTTAGGTAAGTGCCGGTGCAGATTACTACTGCCTGGCAGGGGATAGTCTCGTTAGAATCGGTTACTACGGCGGTTACTTTTGCCTTGCCCCCTGGGGCTGTAGTGATAATTTCTGTAATCTCACCCTCGCGCAGCCTTATATTTGGCTGGCTTTCCAGCACTTGCTTCATATAAGCCATATAACGCTTCTTGTCCGCCTGAGCCCGCAGCGAATAAACCGCCGGCCCTTTAGACATATTAAGCATTTTACTTTGGATAAAGGTTGCATCAATGGCCTTGCCCATCTCGCCGCCCAGCGCATCAACTTCGCGCACCAAATGACCCTTAGCACTCCCGCCAATACAGGGATTACAGGGCATAAGCGCAATACTATCCAAGCTAAGCGCAAAAAGCATAACATCCTTACCAAGCCGAGCCGCCGCAAGGGCTGCCTCACAGCCCGCGTGCCCGCCGCCTATTATGATTATCATAGCTACCTTTCTTGTTTAAGACATTGTTACAATCTGCCCGGGTTCTTTCGGGCTACATTTGGAAGAAATTTTATTAGAGTTCTTCTGAAATTGCAAAAAACGTAATTTCAGAAGAAGTCTATTGAAAAACTTTGAGCGTACTTCTTTCGAAATCATGCTTTTGATTTCGAAAAAGTTACCTTTTCAATCTTTTGTTTTTGCTGAAAGCACTCTAGTTTATTTTGTGGATTTTGTGGAAAATTTTTTGGGTATAGGAGGCTGTAAAGCAAGTTTGCGATGACAGATGTAAAAAACTTTGCAGGATTTTCATAACGATGATAGGTGGCAACTTAACCCGCTTACCGCGCCCGCCTGATAAAACCGAAAGGCGCAAGCATTCCCCCTACTTCCCTAAACAAAATTCTGCAAAAATCCTATCCACAACATCATCACCAATCTCTACGCCCAGCATCTCGCCCAGCGCCAAGTATGCACTTCGCAGCTCTATCGCTACTAAATCTTCTGGCGTACCATGTACAATTTCATCTGCTGCGGTCTTCAAATGCCCAAGCGCTCCTGCCACCAGCTGCACATGCCGCTCCCTCGTGATAATACTATCATTTTGCTCAATCCCCCCCATAAAAATTTCGCCAATAGCCCCATAAAGCTCCTCCAATCCCTCCCTGTTTAACGCCGAAATCCTTAGGGCTGGGCGGGTACATGGGGCTGTGTTGGGGGTAATTGAATCTGCCATTCCCGGTTCAGCAGGGGGTAACCCGCTATCAGAATCAGTTGGTCGGAAAATCCGACCAACTGACTTTGATGTCGCTTCCGACAAAGCATCTGCTTCAAAACTATCTGCTGAAACAGGCGGCGGGTAATGTTGAATAGCGCTATGGGGGGTAGCTTCCCCCGCCTCTTGCGGGCGGTTTTGCCCATCATTCAAATCACATTTATTAACCACCAAAACAACATGTTTCCCCTCAAGCCTGTCCAACATTTCTTCATCCTGGGGCAGTATGCCGTTTTGTTTATCTACCACGTACAGTACAAGTTCTGCCTCCTGTGCGGCTTGCAAGCTTTTTTCCACGCCAATTTTCTCTATAGAATCCTCGGTTTGCCGTATCCCGGCGGTGTCCATCAATATCAGCGGCACATCATTCACCAGCACATGTTCTGTTAGCACATCCCGCGTGGTGCCGGGAGTCTGGTGTACAATCGCCCTGTCCTCGCGCAAAATCGCGTTCAGCAGCGTAGATTTGCCCACATTTGGGCGGCCTATTATGGCGGTTTTTACGCCTTCTTTTAACATGCGGCCTATTTTGGCTGTCCCCGCCAGCCGTTCTAGCTGGGTAATTATATCCCCGGCCTCTGCCAAAATTTCACTCATATTTTGGGCTTCGTCCTCATGTTCTGGATAATCTATGCTAAGTTCTATATGGGCCAGCCACAGCAAAATCTTGTCTCGGATTTTTTCTACCTGGCGGCCAAGCCCGCCACCTAGCTGGCTTAGGCCGTTTACCCGGGCTGCCTCGCTAGTGGCGGAGATCACATCCATCACTGCCTCGGCCTGGGTGATATTTATGCGGCCATTCAAAAAAGCACGCTTCGTGAACTCTCCCGGTTCAGCCAAGCGTGCGCCGTAAAACAAAGCAGTGTCCAGCACCGCATGCAGAACCAACATGCCCCCATGGGTGTAAATTTCCACCACATCTTCGCTGGTGTAGGTTTTTGGCGCGGCCATTGGGCAAACCATAACTTCGTCTACAAGGGCGCCATCTTTGTGGATTTTCCCATAATACATGCGATGAGATTCATACCGGGCAACAGAAAACATCCTGCCCAGCACCTTAAAAGCCCCATCTCCGCTTATCCGTACAATGCCAATAGCCCCCTGGCCGGGGGCTGTGGCTATCGCTGCTATTACATCTTTAGTTATCATTTTTTGACAGAAACAACCACATAGCGGTGAGGCTCGTTGCCTTCGCTTAATGTTTCCACCATGCGGTCGTTTTGCAATGTGGTGTGAATTACATGCCGCTCGAACCTGGTCATTGGCTCTAGGTTCACGCTTCTTCGGGTATCTTTCACCTTACGGGCAATGCCCCTGGCTAGTGATTCCAGCGTATCTTTGCGGCGTTTGCGGTAGCTTTCTGTATCCACCACAATGCTCTTTTCCCTTATATCGTGTTTGTTCATGGCAAGCTTAGTAATATATTGCAGCGCATCAAGGGTTGCGCCCCTCTTGCCAATTAGAATACCCATATTCTCGCCGGCCATATCTGCATACAAAAACTTGCCTTTGGTATTAGTTTCTACCGTTACACTAAAGCCCATAGCCAGCGTAATTTCCTTAATAAAATCCTTCACAAGCTCTTCTGGGTCCTTACGTTTTTCTGCCCTAACCCTAGCAGGCCGTGCGCCTATGCCAAAAAGCCCGCCCTTAGCGCCTTCATCCAGCACAGTAATAATACAATCTTCTTCGGTTAAGCCCAGCGCAATAAGCGCGTCACTTCTAGCTTCCTCAACAGTTTTAGCCGTTTTTTCTGTGTAGTCCATAAAACCCTCCTGTATAAGACCGTCAGAGGTTTTAACAGCCTCCGATTCCTCTACAAACTTTAAAATTTTATTTGGAAAACTGGAATACTTCTATTCTTTAGGCTTGGCAAAGGGTAGCACAAACTTTACCCCTGCCCGGTAGTTTAGCACCAGGTCTTGCCCCACGCCGAATAGCTGAGAGGCTATCCAGTAAATACCTACCGCGATAGGGAAGGTGATGGTGATAAATGCCATCATACCCGGCATGATTACCAGCATCATGCGCTGTTGCATTTTCACTTTATCGTCTGCGTTAGGGTCGTAGTTTCTTAGGTTCATAAGCCATGCAGATGCAAAGCTGGTTACTGCTACCAAAATAGGTACAATAATACCCGGGAAGCCCAGGCCTGCGTTTTCTACCAGGTTTAGGCCAAAGAAAGTTTCAATATCTGCACGTTGGTTAAACAGGGTTACAATTGCCTCGTAATGGTCATAGGCGTTGGTTCGGATATAGTCGAAGAGTTGATTCCAAGTATCCGATGTGAAGCGGTTTAGCACCCGTGCCAAATGCGGCGGGTAGCCGATGGCAATGAACTCGCCTACGTGCTCTGCTGCCCTTGCAAAGGATTCTTCTATGCTAAAGCCAGCATCAAGATATCTTTGTAAATAAGAGCCAGCCTGTGTGCCAGATTGCAACATACCATCCGAAATAAACGGCCTGCACAGCTCGTCCAAACGCCCTACAGCGCCGCTCTCGCCAATAATCCCTGGCACGGCAATAATCTTCTCTGCAAGATCCTGATAAATATTGCGCAAGGTAGTAATATACAAAAACGCCTGGCGCATGATGTAAATAAGCCCAACAAACAACGGCATCTGTAGCAGCATTGGCAGGCAGTCCTTTAGGGGGTTTGCGTCATGTGCTGCCATCAGCGCTGTTTTTTCCTGCTGCGCCTTTTTCATTATCTCGGGGTCTTTAGACTTCCCGTATTTTTCGTCAATTTTTTTAAGCTCCGGCTGAATCTTTCGCATGTTCATCATAGATTTTTGCGATTTGATTGTAAGCGGCAACATAGCGCCCCGGAACACAATAGTAATTAAAATAATAGCAAACCCCAGCGAGTTAACCGGATGGATTGCATGCACAATATTAAACAAAAAGTCCAGCACAAAGCCAAATAAACCAGCAATAGGCCCAACAATCCGGCCAGGCTCGCCCTCAACATATCGCCCTAAAAAAACCAAATTCTGAAAAAAGTCCAAATCTAATCCTCCAACGCTAAAATTTTCTCAACCTTAAGGCACAGGGTCGTTGCCGCCTCTGTTGAATGGATGGCAACGCAAAAGCCTCTTAAACCCAAGCCAGCCGCCACGAAGAACCCCGTAGCGGTCGATAGCAATGTACATATATTCCGAGCAGGAAGGAAAGAACCTGCAATTGACACCAAGGTGCGGTGAAACACGGCGCTTATAGAACCTAAGCGCCGCCAAGCAAAAGGATTTCATTGTACCGGGCTCCCGCCAAAGGAAAGCCCAAGTCTTTTAAACAAAACAGAAAGAGACTTGTCCACCGCGGCAAAGGCAGCGCTTCGTTCCAGCAGCCCGGCAGGAGGCCGCGCAAGCACAACAACATCGTAGCCAAATGGCCGGATGCCGCCCTTAGCCCGCAACATTTCCTTAACCAGCCGCCGCAGCAAGTTGCGCCTCACGGCATTGCCAACCTTTTTGCTAACGGTAATACCAAGCCTATTTGTACCTAAATCATTAGCCAGGGCATATACCACAAAAACACCGTCTGCAGCATACCTACCCCGGCTATACACCTTTTTAAAGGTTTCAGGTTTTCTAATGGACTCAGGCAGACAGGACATGTCTACCTTTCAAGCGTCTCCTCTGAAGCACCTTGCGCCCGTTAGAAGTTTTCATGCGCTTGCGAAAGCCATGCTCCTTTGAACGCTGACGCTTCTTTGGTTGATACGTTCTTTTCATTTTGTCACCTCTTTTACATGTGGCATTATAGAGATATTCTTGGAAAAGGTCAAGGGAAAAATCGTTAGAGGCTTCGCCAGCCTTAGTAGTTTGTGATTTTCTTTGCTGCTTTGCTAGCGCCTACGTATGTACCTCTAATGCGCTGTTTCCCTGAATTACAGCAAAATTCGTTTGCCCTAGCGGATTGTTTTCAATTTAGCGGACTATAATTTGGGAATGATATCAGTTGGTCGGATTTTCCGACCAACTGAATTTTTCCCTATAGCGAAATAAATGAGAAAAGGTCTCACCCATGCGGCACCTGAAACGCCGGAATAAGGCGTTTGAGTGTTTTTGCCGCGACAGGCGAGACCGATTTCGAATTATTTTATAGGTTGATTGTTGCGTAACATACCCGCCCAAGCATCTAGGGGCAAAGCCCATGGTTTTACACCAAGCCCTCAAAATTATTCTGCCGCAAAGCCTCGTATAGGACAATACCAACGGCTACAGACAGGTTAAGCGACCGCTCTGCGCCTATCATAGGGATTTTAATTTTGGGGTATGTGGATAGTAGGTGCTGGGGCAGGCCTGTGGTTTCGCTGCCGAACACTAAAAAATCACCAGGTGCGAAGTTTACATTAGAGTAAACTTCGCCCTGGTCTGATTCTACAAGGTAGATGTTTGCGGCTGGGTTTTTTTCTGTGAAATCGCTGAAGCTGTCGTATTCTTGTACCTTTAGCTTATGCCAGTAGTCAAGCCCACTACGTTTTAGTGATTTTTGGTCCAGATAAAAGCCCAGGGGGTGTATGAGGTGAAGCTGGCTGCCAGTCATAAGGCAGCTACGCCCTATTGCCCCGGTATTGTGGGGGATTTCGGGCTGGTGTAGGACAATGTTAATCACGGTCTAGTGGCTTTTTGCCAACAATGCGTAGGTCCAGGTTGGAAACATGATGGATAAGCCATTCTGTAAGAGAGTTGGCTGCATGTTTTACTTCAGCTTCAGAAAAGCCGGAGTCTATAAGGCGTTTTTCGTGTGTAAGGAATGTTTTGATGAATGCCTTATGCTGAAGCTTGTGAGATTCGATGTTTTCGTAATTGGTTTCTTCTTGGTACTTTTCTTCGTCTGCAAAGTGGGTGATTGCGTAGTTTTTCAAGAATTCGATAACGCCAATGATGGCCTCTCTGTTACTGTCTACGCCTTGTGAGATAAGGTCGGCTAACTCGCCTGCTTTGCCGAACAATGACCTGTGCTGCGCGTCAATGTGCGGAACTCCCATAAGAAATTCGTCTCTCCACATAATATTACCTCCAATATTTTTCCCCCGACTATATGCCCAACCCATTGGCATGGAAATTTGTTTACCAAAACGGCAGTCAGGTGTATTTAATGACATTCTACTACAATTGTGACAATAATGCACTATTTTTTTTATTTTAACATTTGGGGCTTTCTGGCGGGCCGAAATATGAGCCCATGAAATGCTCTGTGGGCGGGGTGAGGGGCAGCATTTCTTGCCGAGCGCAAGGGGGCGCTATTACGATTTTTTGAATGACCACACCAGGATCTATTGCCTTGATGGTGAGGCTGTGCTGGCCGGCATTTAGCTGGCCGTATGGTATGGTTTTAACGCGAACATTGTTCATAACGCCCATTGCCCAAGGGCCGTAGCCCACCACGAATTTTTCTGGCAGGGCAGGGGTAGTGATTGTTTCGCCGCTGTCTATTTGCACGCTAAAGCGAAGCTGTTGGTTTAGCGGCGTGATGGTTTCGTGTAGGGGGTTGTTGTTTGGGGCTAGGAAGATGCTGATATTGTACTCGCCTGGGTTTTGTAGGTAGAAGCTGTATTCTACTGCTGGCGAGCCGGGGTTTGCGGTGTGTGGTAAGGTTTTTATGCTGTCAAATTCCCGGCCGTAGTTTTGTATTACTGTCCAGGCGGCATTGGGGGATGGGGTAGTTTTCACGAAGCTGGCCGGGTTAATGGACACGTAGCCATCGGTTTCTATATAGGTGTTTTTTGGCAGTGAAAGTTGTGGGGCTTGGGCTGGCGGTGCTGCATGGTCTGCTGGGTTGTTGCTGCCGGCTTCTATTTTGCCTAGCTCTGGCAGGGTCTCTGGCACTACTTGAATATGTGGGCTGTTCCACTGGGTGTAGGCCATATGGTTTTGGCGCATTATGCCATCCCATTTTCCATTTGAGAGGGTTTTGTTGTAGTATTCGGTTTCTTCGGCATCTTTTTGGAAGGCCAGGCGGGCTTTTTCTGCATAGTCGTTGGCTATGTTGTAGCCTTTTTGGGCGTAGTGATGGCTGAAGGCCGTGTAAATGCCCACGGCGTATACATTGTACGCCGCCCGGGTGGGGTAGAGTACCATTTGGTAGAAGGTGGCTTGCTTTTGCTGTGGCAGTTTTTCGTATATGGCTTCGGCCTTTTTAACTATGGCTTCGAAAGAATGTAGGGTTCTTTCGGCCTCGTTGAATTTATCTAGGGCGAAGGTGCTTGGTAGTACAACTTCTGCCTTGCGCGCGCCCAGGATTTTTAGGTGGCCGGATACTACTTCTTCTACAGCGGCGGCAAATTCACCACCGAACTCGCGGGTTGCCCAGTTGAGGGTAAATTCCTTGGTTTTGTTGGGTTTGCCCCAGGTATCGTAATCGTAGGCTAGGGCCATGAAATAATCTAGCGGGAATTCCATTGGCTTGAGGTCGCCCACGTTAACTATCCATATTTGGCGCACGCCGGCCTCGTAGGCTGTGGACATTTGGTCCCATGTTTTAGTGATGGGCACTTGGTTTATCCATTCGTAGCTTATTGGCCCGCCGCGATAGTCGAAATGATAGTACATGCCAAAGCCGCCTGGGCGCTTTAACATTTCTGGGGTGGGCAGGGTGCGGATATTGCCAAAATTGTCGTCACATAGCATTAGGGTGACGTCTTCGGGTACGTTTAGCTTGCCGTTTACATCGTCTCCGTAGTAGAAATCTTCTACTTCCTTGTACAGGGCTATCATTTGGGGGGCGGCGTCTGCTGCGCCGTGTACTGTTTTTATTATTTTGCGCTGGTCTGTAAGCACGCCTTGCATCAGGTCCATATTATCCTTTAGGGTTGCGTTTGGCCCTAGTATGGCAGAGTCTGCCTGGCCTCGCATGCCTAGGGTTATTATAGATTCGTATGGCTTGCGGGCGGCTGTGCCATCTTGCCAGAATTTGTAGATTTTGTCACGATTGGTGGCGTAGTTCCATTGGCCTAGGCCGGACCAAGACCATTCCTTGTCTGCACAGGTCATATGCTCGTGGTGGCTTGTGCCCATTACTACGCCGTATTTATCTGCCATTATTGTATTTTGAGGGTCGTCTGTGTGGAAGGAGTTATTCCACATGACGGGCCATAGATAATTGCCCCGCAAGCGCAGCAGCAACTCGAATATTTTTGTATAGAACTGGCTACCGCAGCCCTGGGTGGCTTGCGGGTTGGCTACTTTTGGGAAATGCTTGCCCATCCAGCCGGAAAGGCTTGGGGCTTCGTCGTTCATGAAAAAGCCGCGGTATTTTACGCTGGGCTCGCCGTTTACCTGGCGGAAGTTTTTGGCCAGAGTGATGGTTTCTTGCTGGGCAGGCTGGCTGTCGCCCCACCATACCCATGGTGAAACGCCTATTAGCCGGCTAAATTCATATATACCGTAGATTGTGCCGCGCTTGTCGCTGCCGGCTACCACTAGGGCAATGTCTACGCCGGGGGCGGGGTTGTCTACAATTTGCAGAAGGAAACATTCCCATTTGCCTGCTATGGCAGTGGTGTCGATTTTGCCGCTGGCGGCCAGGGCGTCTATTATAGGGCTTTTGCCTATTGTACCTGCGATAATTTTTGCGCCATCTAGCTGAATGGCTGGGGCTGCGCCTGTTACAAGCTTAATGTCGCCGCGCAGGGCTTCTAGCGCAATATGCACGCCATCCCAATCTGATTTGTCTGCGAAGATGGCGGCGGGGTTGTTTTTGCCAAATAATAAAATATCCATAATATGCCCTCCCTGGGAAAATAATTTGATTTGATTGTATCGGTATTTGTATAAAAATACAAGCGGCGGCAGAAGTTTATTCTTCTTCTGGCTGCTCTTTTAACTTGCTGGTAAAGCGCTCTTTTACGGACAATACAACAGTAATAACAACGAACATTATAGTGAAGCTTAAAAATGAATCCCTAAAAAATAAAACCCCAGCCATAAAGCCGTCCTCGAAAACCCCAAATAATACAAGCAGATACACAAAGATAATGCCCAAATAAGCCAAATAACCAAGGGCAAATTTTAAATAAGAATTGGCCCGGGATCGGTCGATAACAACAATGCAGGCAATAACCAAAACAAGGGGTAAATCCTGTAGCAGAATCCTGTCTACAATAAGCGGCCATGCGCCCTCGAAATCATTTTGGGCCATGTCGCTGGCGATGTTCGCCCAGTACATTATTTTAGAGATGGCAAGGTACATGATAATGCCTTCTTTTACGCCAGACCATTTTTTGTTTTTCATTTATGAGGCCTCGATTCTAGGTTGGATGGTAGATGGTTCTGTAGGCGGTAGCTGTAATTTGTAGAAAAGTATAGCATATTTTTTATGGAGGCAGACAATTCTCTAATGCGGTAGCAATAAAAATGGTACCATACGGTACCATAAATAAGGAAAAATGGTACCATACGGTACCACTTTTTGGGCAAAAAAGGGCAAAAACATACTCTTTTTCTATCTCCTAAACACAAAAAAGCCCGAAATTTTGGGCTTTTTTAGAAATTAAAAACTTCTAAAAAAATAAAAGTTTTTTTGCTTTTTTTTCAAGTATGGCCCGAAAGAAATCGGACGACAAATCGTGCCAAGTTCGCGAAACGAATCCTATGAAAAGAAGAGATGCGGCTTGCCCATGCGTTCTGGGCAAAACCCCGCTGTTTAACCGGCTATGCCACCACAGCAGCAATCACATTAGCCAGCGGATGCATCGCGTTTTTTGCGTCTTGTAGGGTGTTGTGCTGGTTTCCTACTTCTACTAGGGTGCTTAGGGGGAGCATGTGTAGGCTGTAGCGGAAGGCGCGTAGGTAGATGCGGCGGGTGAGGTCTGGGTATAGTTGATTAGCGGCTAATTGTAGGCGGAAGCTGAAGTTTAGGTTTTGGGTTTGGTAGGGGTTGGGCAGCCATGGGACGGCCTCTGGTGTGCCGCCCCGGATGCGGCGGGATAGGCCGTTGAAGAACATAATCTGGGCAGTGCGGGTACCGTTTATATAGGTGACGAAGGGCGGGTGATGATCCCCAACGCCGTCCCGGTGGAGGTCAATTACAACTTGTATTGAAGGGTTGTCCGTTAGAATTTGGCGGATTACGGGCTCCATGCGTTCGTAGCTGCCTTGGCGCTGGTTGTGGCCGTCCACCACATCGAAGCGGCCGGTGTAGTGTAGGGTTTTTATGCCGTGGTTGTTGTAGAGGATTTCCGCCAGGTACTGGCCTGCGCCCATTATGCCCGTCATGGGATAGGCGGGGTTGGAATCGCTAAACATTTCTGTGGAATGGGTGTGGAAAATTAGCACAAGAGGGCCGTCTAGGTTATAATCTATGCTAAGGTCTGCTTCTAGAAATTCTTCGACGTTTATGTCTGAATAAAATAAAATTGTCTCAGGGTCTACCAAAAAGATGCGACTTATGAGATAATCAAAATTTAGAAGCCGCTGTACGTATTCTTCTGGCAGCGGGTCAAGCCGCGAAGGGGCAAAAGGGCGGCTAATTTCTGGCGGAGGAGTGAATACGATGTCGCTAAAGCTAAGGATATCCAGGCTATATTCGGCATCTTGGGGCGGCTCGAGGGGCTCGTAGCTATGTAGGGCGCGGCCAGAAATGGTAAGCAGTGTGGCAGCAGCCAACAAAAATATGCCAAGGATGGCGCGTTGTTTTATGGTTTTTAGTTTTTTCATATTCACCCCGAAGATTTACTTAGTTTATCAATAATCAACAGTCAATAATTATAAATATATTCCAACGGAGGTAGTAACATGAGTGTAGTGCAGATTCTTTATTTTGTAATTTTCCTATCATCTTGCGTCTTGGGCGCAATAGTGGGGCTGGGCGGCGGCGTAATAATCCGGCCAATCTTAGACGTAATCGACTACCACGAAGTACCAGACATCGCCTTTTTAACTAGCACAGCGGTGCTTATTATGGCGCTGGTGTCCACTGGCAAAAAAGTAATGGACGAAACCAAAATAGACTTTAAAAAAGCTGGGCTAATATGCCTAGGTTCGCTAATAGGCGGCACGCTGGGCGACCAGCTGCTACGCATACCAGCCACCCATTTTGGCGATAACAATGTACGTATAGTACAAACCATGGCCACAATATTTTTCCTGGGGCTGGCAATCTTCCTCACAGAAAAATGCACCCTACGCTACGAAGTTAAGAACAAGCTTTTCTACCCGCTGCTGGGTATTTTCTTAGGCTCACTGGCTGTATTCCTAGGCATAGGCGGCGGCCCAATAAACGTGCCAGTGTTTATGATACTATTTAGCCTGCCAGTAAAACAGGCCACAGCCTATTCCATAGTAGTTATCTTCTTCTCCCACCTATCCAGGCTAATAACCATGGGAATAGAAGGCCGCGGCTACGGCAGCTATGACCTATCCTTCCTACCCTACATCATACCCGCAGCAATAATAGGCGGCATAATAGGCGCAATAATAAGCCGCAGAGTAACCGACAATGCCGTACGCAAGACGTTTACTGTGACAATGTGCGTGCTTATTGCAATAAATATATTCAATTTGGTTATGTTTTTTAGGGGGTAAACTCTAGTAAGAAGTCTATTAAAAAGGCAGTGGCTATATGGCCACTGCCTTGTACATACAACGCAACCAGTAAAAGGCAAAATGTAGTAGAGTTCTTCTGAAATTGCAAAAAACGCAATTTCATAAGGTTCGCCTGGCGAACCCGGCACTCCGTGCCGCCCGGTTTCTTCCGGGTTACCTCAGAAGAAGCAAAAGATTGAAAATATAACTTTTCCGAAACCCCCTGCGGGAATTTCGGAAGAAGTCTAGTGAAATATAGCCGCTCCACCTAAAAACATTCGCATAGGGCGCAGGAAATTTTTCGCAAGGCGAGAAGCTGAAAACCGCCGCGCACTAGCGGTGCGCAAGGTTTTCAGCGACGAAGGATTGCGGGAAAT